>NZ_JACGWF010000128.1:0-8145 GCF_014077595.1 Colwellia sp. 6M3
ATTTATACTAAAGATAACAATAATAACTAAGGATTTTCGTTGAAATCACCTATTAGCCCAAATTATCAAGCCTATAGCGAACTACTGTTACTCGCCGCGATTTGGGGGGCATCGTTTATGTTTATGCGCGTTGGTGCTCCAGAATTCGGCCCCATCGTATTTGCTACGCTTCGCACGGGTATAGCGGCTACTTTCTTGATTGTCTGTTTAGTATTATTCAAACAAACCAAAGCACTAAAAGGCTATTGGTTAAAAATCTTTGTGGTTGGCGCTTTAAATACCGCACTCCCATTTGCCTTATTCAGTTTTGCCACATTAACACTAACAGCTGGAACCGCCTCAGTGTTGAATGCAACCGCCCCAATGTTCGGGGCAATAGTGGCTTATTTTTGGTTGAAAGATAAGTTAACCCCAAGCGCAGCGGTTGGCTTAATTATTGGCTTTATTGGTGTTTACTTATTAGTATCTGACAACATCCACTTCTCTGCGACACCCACAACACAAGCACTTGAAAACAATGCGTTACTGCCAACATTAGCCGCTATGCTAGCTGCACTTTGTTATGGTATTTCAGCCAATTATACCAAAAAATATTTAAGCGCTATAAAACCGTTAGCTTTAGCTGCTGGCAGCCAAATCGCCGCTACCACTATGTTGGTGCCGTTAAGTTTATTTTTTATACCTGAAACACTTCCTAGCGCTAACGCAATTGGGGCTGTTATTTTAATTGGCGTTATCTGTACAGGCCTTGCTTATATTTTATTCTTTCGACTTATTGCACAGCTAGGTCCAGCAAAAGCAATATCCGTGACTTATTTGATCCCGGCTTTTGGCATTTTTTGGGGCGCATTATTTTTAGGTGAGACCATTAGCTTAATGATGCTGATAGGTGGTAGCGTAACATTAATTGGCGTGGCGTTAACAACGGGGTTATTACGAAGAAAAAAAGTAATATAGTTACGCTTAATCGACAATAAATTAAACTTAACGCTGATAAAAAGTAAAAACAAACTGCTTTTAAAACAGTTTGTTTTTATCAAAATATAATCTAGCTTTGCCTATTTTTGTTTAACAACTTTACCGGTTTTCATTACAAAATCTACATCTAGCAATTCATCAATATTATTGAGTGGGCTAGCATGCATGGCAATAATATCCGCCACTTTCCCTACTTCTAATGTGCCTAACGTTTTTGACTGACCAATTAAGTCAGCGCCATTGATTGTCGCAGAAACTAAGATATCTTGTGCTGACATGCCGGCCTCAAACATTAATTGTGCTTCACGGGCATTGTAGCCATGTTTTGATACACCACTGTCAGTGCCATAAGCTATTTTCACACCCGCTTTGTATGAACGTTTGAAATTTTCAATCATATCACCGCCAACACGTATTGCTTTAGCGCGAATAGCCGGAGACATAAAGTCAGTAGTTTTTGCCATGTTAACCACCGTATCACCGGCCATTAATGTTGGCACTAAGTAGGCACCACCTTTTTTAAACAATTTAATACTTTCTTTGTCGGCGTAACTACCATGTTCAATGCTATCAACGCCTGCGCGTAATGCAGCGTTAATGCCGGCAGCAGCATGTGCATGACTCGCCACTTTTCGCCCTAGTGAATGTGCCGTTTCAACCACTTCTTTTAATTCATCATCAGCCATTTGTTGGCCTGTGCCAGTATCGGTATCAGATAAAACACCACCAGTAGATGTGATTTTAATAACATCGGCACCAAACTTGATCGCGTGACGTGTAGCTCTTCGACAGTCGTAAGGCCCATCACAAATCGTTTTTGCGGTGTGAAGCTCCATTAAATCTGGAGCCATACCGTCTACATCACCGTGTCCGCCAGTGACTGCAACACTGCTGCCTGCAGCAATAATCGTTGGGCCATTTATCCAACCACGCTTCACGCCATCGCGTAAGGCAAATATTTGTTCAGCACTACTGCCTAAGTCACGCACAGTAGTAAAACCCGCCATTAAGGTTTTATTCGCAAAATAGGCACTTTTCATTAAGGTGTCGGCATCAGATAAATTAATCATTTCACTATCGTTGTTCGGGCCCAACTCACCTTGCAAATGTACATGCATATCCATAAGTCCTGACATAACAAAACTTGAAGAGAGATCAATAAGTTTGGCATCTCCTCCAAAGCTATTAACGTCAACAAAACCGGACTTAAGTTCGGTGATTTTACCGTCAGTAATCACTAACGTTTGTTTTTTAAGTGGAGCCTTACCGGCAGTTACTAATAATTCGCCAGCATGAATAACGGTTGTTGCCGCCAAAGCTGAATGAGACAACGCGACACTAACGACTAACGCTATGCTTTTTATTGATGATTTCAATGTGAACATGTACTGAGCCTTATTGTTATTTTATTATTTGCCTATAGTTATAGCAGCATGACAAAAGAATAAAAAATGAATTCGATAAATGGGCAGTTTATTCCGTTCAACAACGGTGGGGCTATTTGAATACTAAAATTTGTAACCGTATTGTCAATGATGGCAATACGGCCACATATTGTGAAAATTCAAAGATTTATTCTTCTGTAAATGGCCATTGATAGTGGAATAAATTATAAGCCCTCTCACATTATATTTAACGCGATTTTTTAGGAGGGCCACTCGGCGCTTCATCAGGGCTGATGTAACCGTCGTTATTTTTATCAAAATGGCTAAATCGCTGTTTGCCAGCCTTAAATTCTGACAATTCAACTTTACCATCGCTATTTTTATCGAAGCGGTTAATAAACTTATTGCTCGTACTTTTCGCCTCAAAGGCATTTATTTCAGGTGAATTTTTTTGCACTAAACTGATCTCGCCATACTCACTTCTTAGTTCTGTGAGTTCACCGGTCGCGATATTAACATTACCCCCTCTAACCAAACGTACATAGTTTTCTACTCTGATCATGTCACCCTGCGGGCCTCTAGACATTGGCTCTCCGGTTTTAGGATCACTTCGCTGAGCGCCAGCACCGTGCACGTCCATGGTTTTACCTCGCATTTCACCTAAGGCTTTGCCAAAAGCAATATAAACAGCACCTGCTTCTGGGACTGGTCCATCAAGGTGAGTAGTCGAACTCCAATAGTATGGATAATCCTGTTCACCGCCTTCATTCTCAATTAATGAGACTTTAAAAATAGGATCAATAGCTGCGGAATTTGATGTTTCAGGTGATCGTGTATAGTCAACAATGCTTTGTAGCTCTTTCGCATTAGGTAAGCGCCAGTCATTGTAACCACCTAATGTCGACTGCTGTGCGTGTTGCAACGCCGCTTGCCAATTTAACCCATTATTACTATCTACTTGTTGCCACATTAATTCGGTTGCGTGATCTGAGACAGTTCCATCGCCATTATCTACAAAATTGTTTTTACCGTAGTCGGTGTTGCCTCTTACTAACCTAAAATACATTTTATTAGCGTCATTCGTACGCGGGTTATATTTTGGATACCCCTTAATACGACCATCAACAAAATTCACACCAAAAACCGTATCGTCATTGCTCATGGTTTTACCGACATATTCAGTACTCGACCAAGTTTGCGCGTCAATTTCTCGCTCTCCAGAGTGAGTATCACCAATAGGTTGGTTAAAGTAGGTGGTATCAATAAACGGATAAAGGGCTTTGTCTCCTTTCACACTACCTGAAAATTGAATTAACGAATAAAGCTCTTTAATTGTTGGTAAACGCCAGTCGCTATAACCTGCTAACCTTATCTCCTGAACTTGTTTTTTTGCCGCTTCAAAAGTTAACTTATCACCCATCTCTTTTTGCCAAGTCAAGCCAGTAATGTTATCGGTAATAGTGCCATCACGATTGTCGGTATAAGACGGCGCATTAATAATAAAACTAGCATCTTGTCCGAAAAACTTTTCGCTAGCAGTGGGTAATGAAATAACATCATTGTTGCTATAAGCTAGCCTCTGTCCTGTATCAACAATGGCATAACTGCTAGTGACATTGTGCGTTATTGAAGTTAAGTTCGAGTTCGAAGCAATAGCTTTTGTGAGCACCATTAAGTCTTCAGAAAAAATAACATTACCGCGGTAATTCTTTTTAATTTCTTCCAAACTAGCAACAGTATCAACGGTAGTCGAATTAAAGTGTGTATAAACTAAATTTTTTACGTTAGCTTTGTCAGCCATACGGCTAGAATCTGCTAAGTTAAGGTGTGCATGCTCTTTCGACAGCCTGCTTTTGTTATTGCTACCATTTTTAGTCGCTTTACTGCCTTTTTTGTTTTTATTGTTACTCTTACGACGCCCATCTTTCATAATCATGCCACCCGAATCAATAATCATAAAGTCGGCATTTTTAGCAAGCATTGGTAACTCATCGGAATAAGTAAGATCACCTGTAATAACAACAGATTGATCATGATAGTCAAAGCGATAAGCAAGGGTATAAATGTTATGTGGTACCTTTAAGGTGGTGACAATGATATCGCCAATCTTAAATGACTCTCCACCGGTTAAATCTTTTACTTCAAAGGATTTTTGCCTTTCAGCAACCGTGCGTTGAGTTTTGTTTAAGCGATATGAAATATCTTCGTCATACAATGTTAAATTTGCTTCAGTAAACTTAACGGTATTAGGAGGTCCAATAATAGAAAAGTTACCCCGCCCTAACAGCGAACGAATAAACATAGGTACAAACTCTTCGTTATGATCAAGGTGATGATGAGTAAAAACTAATGCCGTTAAGTTCCGAGGGTCAACCCCTAATTTATTCAAATTAGCCTGTGTACCATTACCCATATCAACTAAAATATGTGTATTACCTGCTGAAATTAAGGTGCTAGCACTGGCACGTTTTTCATTATAAATAGGCGAGCCAGAGCCAATAATGATTGCAGTAAGTTGATCAGCAGCGTTAGCCACTTGTAGAAAAGTAAAACCTGATAACACTAACGCGATGATAACTTTTATCATAGTAAACCTAACCTTCATTGAAAGAATAATGATGAATATCGAGGTCACTATACAAATCAATTTGTGTACTTTCAGGTAATTTACAAAACTTTACGCCTGTGAAAGCCGCTAATGTACGCAAAAGTTGAAGTGAAAAAAGTGATCGAAAAGTGGTTGACTAGCTGAAGCGATATTAAAGAATTAAGTAGCCACTAACATTTTAGTCTCTGGCACCTGCACCAAAGCGATCATTGAAGTTTTAGGTCGAATCGACAACGGCAGCTTTAAGCAAGCATACTCCACATCAATATCATCGTTTATCTATACACTTCAAATTAAAATGCCAATAGTGCCGACTTTAGAACACAAGTATAATTTTAACTTTACGCATAAAAAAACCGACTTAAAGCCGGTTTATTTTATATTTTCACTCATTATCTAATTAGTGCTGATGTCCGCCTGCACCATGTGCATGACCATGTTCAACTTCTTCAGACGTTGCTTCACGTACATCTGCAACTTCTAAATCAAAAGTTAACACTTTACCTGCTAGTGGTGGGTTAATATCAACAGTCACCATAAATTTACCCGCTTTAACAACAGTTACTTGGCGTTGACCGCCATCTGTATTTACCACAGCTGTCATACCTGCTTTCCATTTAGCACTTGGCGTAGGTAAGCCTTGCATATGCTTTACCGGCACGCGTTGAATGGCATCTTCTTGGCGTTCGCCGTATGCTTCTTCAGGTTGTAAAGTTACTGAAAACTTATCGCCAGTTTCTTTGCCTACTAATGCATTTTCTACACCCACTAACATATTTTTGTAACCGTGAAGGTAGGCTAAAGGGTTACCTTCATAAGAGTTTTCTATTTCAACACCGGCTTCATCTTTAAGTACGTAATGAAACTGAACAACGGTTTTATCGGTAATTTTCATTTTATTTCCAAGCTAGTAATTAGTGTTAATGTGCCAAATTTATATGGCGAAAATGGTGCATGAGTCTTTGCGCGAGAGTTTAACAAAATAGTGATACCAATTGAATTAAGAATTATCCTCTTGATGAATTTAATTGAGCCTGAACGAAAAACTCAAGCCTTATATCCCTCCAGTTATGCATTAGATTAGACGCAAATCTATGCTCAAACCTATGGCCAAAGTTATATTTAAAGTTATGCCCAAAGTTATACCTAAACTTATGCCCACAGCAATAGCACCAAAACACTTATCACGATTAACAACATACCTAAGTATTCAGTGGCCGATATTTTTTCTTTGAAAATACGGTATGTTATAAACAGGGTAATAAAAAACTCTACTTGACCTAACGCCTTAACATAAGCCGCTTGTTGAAAACTCATAGCAGTAAACCAACCTATCGAGCCAATAACACTAGTTAAACCAACAAATAAACATAAGCGCCATTGGTTAAACATATTCGTAATCTGTTGCTTATCTTGGCAATAAACGTAGATGATGGAAATGAGCGATTGCATAGTGATCATAAAAGTTAAAGTAACAGCAGCACTCAATAATAAGTCGCTATTTAATGCCAAACTAGATTCTCGCACAAGCAGTGTTGTAATAGCTAAACCCAAACCTGACGCTAAACCAAAACCTGCTCCGGGGTTTTGCAGTACATCTTTAAAAGTAAACTTTACTTTCGAGACTAACAAAATACCAACCACACCAATAATGACTGAAAACCAGCCCATATAACTTAAACTAGCTGAAAATAGTAAAGCACCAACAACAGCAACCTGAATAGCTTCAGTTTTAGCCAAGCTCGTTGCCACCGCAAAATTTCGATACTTAAATGCTGCAACTAAACATACCGTTCCAATAATTTGCATAACACAGGCAATTAGTGCGTATTGTAAGAATTGTGTGTTTAAAGAAGGTATCTCTAGTGCACGATAATCTGCAACCCACCATAAATATAGCCATGCAAAAGGCAGAGCGTAAATGTACCTCACCCCTGTTGTTGCCATAGCATTAAGGTGTTGGGTAAGTTGCTTTTGTCCTGCTGTTCGTATTGCCTGCATGAAAGCAGCAAGTAAAGTGAAGTAAATCCAAAGTTCCAAGAAAAATCCCAATAACAATAGTTTAGAAGCATTATTGTATGATTTGCTAAGGCTAAAAACTATGAATGATATGGACTATTTAGTGGCTAGATGAACTATTACAATATAAAACTTAACAATTGGCTTATTGACAGCGTGAATAACGACATCTCATATCAGCTAACTCTGGTCTTACCTGTTGAGGTTTTAACAATAACAAGGTATTTTAATCATTACTCACTCGTTAAAGTTAATTTTATGATTAAACTGCATTGCTTAAATGGATATATTCAAAATTTTTATCTAGCTGAGTACGCTGATAAACTTTTATTACTTGATGGTTGCTGCCGTGCTGACATTGCCATTATAGAAGATTTTGTAAACAATACCCTTAATCGACCTATGTCAGATATTGCCTTAATTGTAGTCACACACATGCACCCTGATCATGCTGGTGCTGCGAATTTGTTACGTAAAAAATATGGCAGTAAGGTAGCAGCAGCCAATGTGCCTGGGCAGTGGTATTCAGGTGTTGACGGTAAACTAATGCACTTAACCGACATTCTATTAACGTTATGGGTAGCGGGTCGCCAGAAAAAAGCTAAAAAACACCTCTATTACTCAAGCAAGCTAACGCCTGATTTTTATCTTAGTGATCAATCAGTTTTACCTGGATTTGAAGATTGGCAGGTACATTTCACTCAAGGCCATACTGACAGAGATATATCATTACACCATAAAGCAAGTAATCAAATTTATGTTGCCGACTTAATGGTAAAAGTGCGCGGAGCTTTTATTCCACCCTACCCAGTTTTTTATCCTAAACGATACCTTCAATCTTTACTAAAGATTAGAGCATTAAATATAGAATCTGTACTTTTGGCACATGGAGGAAAGGTTCAATTAACTGAACAACAATGGCAGCATTTGATAGCGTTGGCGCCAACCAAGCCTGTTACACATTGGCGTTCAGTTAAAACAAAGCTTAAACGGGTATTATTTAACCGCTAAAGTAGGTATTTCTTAGCTTTGGTAAACCCAAGCTAAGAATGATTTTGACTCATTTACATTAGTAAATGAAATTAGTTTTGTACCGTTTTTATCCGTAACTGCAACATTGTTTTTGTTAACAGAAATAGATTGAATCGGTGATGC
>NZ_JACGWF010000137.1:0-7026 GCF_014077595.1 Colwellia sp. 6M3
GCAGTAACTATGATGCAAGCCGTCCGTCAGTTGCAATTCAAAATGTACCAGCAACAAGTAATGCGCCATTTACCGTTACGTTTACTTTTAGCGAAGCGGTAATAGGCTTTGTTGTTGGTGATATCACGTTAACTAATGCTACCGCGAGCAGTTTTACTACCGTAAACACCAGTACTTATACGGCATTGATCACACCTATAGCAGATGGTGCGGTAACGTTAGATGTAAATGCTAATGTTGCACAAGATAGTGTGGGTAATTTTAATACGGCGGCGACTCAAGTCAGCAGTAACTATGATGCCAGTCGTCCATCAGTTTTAATTCAAAATGTACCAGCGATAAGTAATGCTCCATTCACTGTTACGTTTACTTTTAGCGAAGCTGTTTCAGGGTTTGTTGTGGGTGATATCAGTGTTGGGAATGGTAATGCGAGCAGTTTTACTACTGTAAACACCAGTACTTATACTGCGTTGATCACACCTATTGCAGATGGATCGGTAACGTTAGATGTTAGTGCTAATGTTGCTCAAGATAGTGCGGATAATTTTAATACGGCGGCAACTCAAGTAACTAGCCAATATGATGCGAGTCGTCCGTCAGTTTTAATTCAGAATGTACCTGCTAGCTCTAACAGTAGCTTTACAGCAACGTTTGCTTTTAGTGAAGTAGTTACAGGGTTTATTGTTACTGATATCACATTGACTAATGCTACCGCGAGCAGTTTTACTGCGGTAAATGGTAGTACTTATACAGCATTGATCACACCATTAGTTACCGGTGCGGTGACGTTAGATGTAAACGCTAATATTGCACAAGACAGTGCGGGAAATTTGAATACAGCTGCGATTCAAGCCAACAGTAATTATGATGTAAGTCGCCCATCAGTAACTATTCAAAATGTACCTACTAGTGGTAACAGTAGTTTTACTGCAACGTTCGCCTTTAGTGCAGACGTTACCGGTTTTGTGCTTGGAGATATAACGTTGACTAATGCTGCTGCTAGCAGTTTTACAACTGTTAATGGCAGTACTTATACTACGTTGATCACACCTATAGCTGAAGGTCTTGTGACATTAGATGTTAATGCTAATGTAGCACAAGACAATATTGGCAATCTCAATACAGCTGCTACGCAAGTTACCAGCCTATATGATGCTAGCCGCCCTTCAGTTGTAATCCAAAATGTTCCAGGGAATAGCAATAATTCATTTACGGCAACCTTTGCTTTTAGTGAAACAGTGCTTAATTTTATTGTTAGTGATATCAGTGTTACCAATGCGACCGTAAGTAACTTTACTGCTGTAAATGGTAGTAACTACAATGCATTAATCACACCTATTGCTGATGGTGCTGTAACCGTCAATATAAATGCTAATGTTGCGCAAGACACTGTTGGTAATTTGAACACTGCTGCGACTCAAGTCACTAGCCAATATGATGCTAGCCGTCCGTCAGTTGCAATCCAAAATGTCCCAATGACAAGTAATAATGCCTTTACAACTACCTTCGCATTTAGCGAGGCTGTCACCGGATTTGTTGTTGGCGATATTACGTTGACTAATGCTGCTGCTAGCGGTTTTACGACGGTAAATAGCAGCACTTACACCGCCTTGATAACACCTATCACTGACGGTGCAGTAACCGTAAATATAAATGCGAATGTAGCACAAGACAGTGTGGGTAATTTGAATACGGCCGGGACTCAAGTCACTAGCCAATATGATATCAGCCGACCATCGGTTGCTATTCAAAACGTTCCAGCAAATAGCAATAATGCATTCACCGCAACTTTTTCCTTTAATGAAGCCGTGATAAATTTCATTCTCAGTGATATCAGTGTTTCAAATGCCGTTATTAGTAACTTTACTGTTGTTAGCAGCAGCAGTTATACCGCGCTGATCACGCCGACAAGTGATGGAGTTGTTACTTTAAATGTAAATGCAAATGTTGCACAAGACACAACTGGAAACTTAAATACAGCGGCGACTCAAGTGACGAGTCAATATGACGGTAATCGACCTTCAATTACCATTCAAAATGTACCAACAAATAGTAGCAGTGCATTTACTGCATCATTTGTTTTTAGTGAAAATGTCATCAACTTTATTCAAAGTGATATTACTGCTACTAACGCTAATATAAGTAATTTTACTGCCGTAAATGCGAGTAACTATACTGCGCTGATAACACCTGTTGCTAATGGGCTTGTTACCTTAAATGTTAATGCTAATATCGCACAAGATAGCGTTGGCAATTTCAATACTGCTGCGGCGCAAGTCACTAGCGATTATGATGTTAGTCGTCCTTCTGTAGTTATTCAAAATGTACCTGTCAATAGTGCTAGCCCATTCACCGCTACTTTTGTATTTAGTAAAACGGTAACTGGGTTTTTACTTAGTGATATTGGCATTACTAATGCTGATATTAGTAACTTCACTGTTGTTGATGACAGTACTTATACTGCATTAATTACACCTTTAGTTGATGGGCCAGTTACTTTGGACGTTAGTGAAGGGGTTGCTCAAGACAGTAGTGGTAATCTCAATACGGCGGCAACGCAGGTTACAAGCCTGTATGACGTAAGCCGCCCATCAATTACCATTGAAAATGTTCCTTTAAATAGCCAAAGTGCTTTTACCGCCACTTTTGTATTTAGTGAACCAGTGATCAATTTTATTCTCAGCGATATTAGTCTAAGTAATGCGACGATAAGTAACTTTACCATCGTTGATGACCGCAACTATACTGCTTTAATCACGCCTATAGCCGAAGGTTTAGTGACGTTAGATGTTAGCGCTAATGTAGCACAAGACACTATAGGTAACCTCAATACTGCAGCAGTTCAGGTGACTAGCCAATTTGATGCAAGTCGCCCGGCCGTTGTTATTCAAAATGCTCCTGCAGTTACACGTAATGCTTTCACAGCGACTATTGTTTTTAGTGAACCAGTTCAAAATTTTGTTGTTAATGATATTAGTACAACCAATGCAACCATCAATAACTTTGTTGTTATTGATGCCAGTAACTATACAGCGCTAATAAAACCAATTTCAGAAGGTGATGTTACGTTAAATGTAAACGAAAATGTTGCGCAAGACAGTAATGCTAATTTTAATACTGCTGCTACAGAGGTTACCAGTCAATATGATATTACCGCACCTGAAATAACTATTATAAATGGCCCAACTATCAATATCGTTAATCAATCGAATTATAATATAGAAGGCACATGCGATGACGAAAATGTCGTCGTCGTTATCGTTAATACTTTAAGCCCCAACTCAGTTAACTGTGATGAAGGACTGTGGGTATTGAATAAAGATATAAGTGCTATTGCAGACGGTGCAGCAGCAGTAACCGTTAACGCTAATCAAACTGACAGTGCAGGCAATATTGGTAATGCAGAGCCTGTTGTTATTGATAAAGATACTGAAAAGCCCGTTATTAGTATTAACCGAGTTATTTATAGCCAAAACGATGCATTAATATTTAGCGGCACATCTGACACAGAAGACGGATCGGCAATATCAATTATAGAGTCAACCGATAATAACTTATGTGAAGCACCAGTGAATAACAAAGCTTGGAATTGCGAGAGTGGCATTGTTTTAGCAGAAGGAACTTATGACCTAAGGGCTGAGGCACAAGACGAAGCAGAAAACTTAAGCATTATTTATTTCTCGCAAACCGTAAATTTTGATGAAGATAATGATGGTATCAAAAACTCTGTTGAAGGCTATGGCGATAGCGACAATGACGGTATACCAGACGCTCAAGATACCGATTCTGATAATGATGGTATTCCTGATAGTGAAGAAGGGGTTGGCGATGATGATCGCGATAATATTCCTAATTATCTAGATACTAATTTGGACGAAGATGCTGATGGCGTACCTGATGTTATTGAAGGTAATACGGATATTGATAATGATGGCGTCATTAATGCCTTTGATATCGACAGTGACAATGATGGCATCTTTGATGGCTTTGAAGCACAAATTTCCGGAAACGATATTGATAATGACGGTATTGATGACATATTTGATGCAGATATAGGCGGTGATGATCCGGATGGTGATGGCATAACCTATCAAATTATTGATACCGATAATGACGGCATAGCAGACTTCTTAGATGTAGACTCTGATGGCGATCGCATTCCTGATGCATTAGAGGCTTTTGTAGGTTTTCAAGATTTAGACAATGACGGTATTTGGGATAGATACGACCAAAGCTACACTCTGGGCTCAGATATAGACAACGATGGCATCGATGATTTATACGACGCAGACCAAACTAATGGTTTAGATGCTGATAATGATGGTATTAATGATTTATTGATTATATTAAATGATCACAATAAAAACTTTAGGCCTGATCACCTTGATATAGACAGTGACAGCGACGGTATTCATGACAGTATTGAAGCTAACATTACTGGCTTTGACCATGATAATGATGGTATCGATGATGCCTTCGATTCTGACCTATCTAATGAACTAGATGTTAATAATGACGGTATTATTGATACTTTCATTTTTATCGATACAGATGCTGATGGCATTATCGATATGAATGATCTTGATAGCGACAATGATGGTGATACAGATACTTCAGAAGCTAACGTTCAAGACGATGACAAAGATGGCATTGCAGATATAGGCACGCCGGTAATGACCGATGTTATTGATACTGATGCTGATAGTATCCTTGATTATTTAGATTTAGACAGTGACAACGACGGTGTTTTTGATATTCAAAACAATGCAAACAGCGCGTTCGACTTAAATAATGATGGACGAGTTGATCTTACTGAAGACATTGATGGCGACGGCATAGACGACTCAATTGACGGCAATACACAAGTACTTGGTCATGGCAGTAATGCTGACAGCGATGGTGACTCTGTGATTGACGTAATAGATAAAGACGACGATAACGACGGTATTGCAGATGTTACTGAGCGGAGATTTGAAAATAACGTAAATGACATTGAAAACATAGATGGAAGCCAAATCACCAACGCGAGAAGAATGTCGTCAATAGACGCTCGACGCGCAATGGACTCTGACAATGACGGTATTATAAATGAAAAAGATCGCGACAGTGATAATGACGGTATTTCAGATTTAATTGAAAATGGCAGACCCAATTTATCCGGATTTGATCATGATAAAGATGGTATTGACGATGTATTCGATGCTGACTTTACCGGTGGTGTAGATAATGACCAAGACGGTGTTGATGATATTTTTATCGTTAAAGATACAGACCAAGACTCAGCCCCTGATTATTTAGATCTTGATAGCGATAATGATAAAATTAGCGACAATATAGAGCAACTTACTGTTCCACCTTCAGGTGTTGATACTAATGGCAATGGGATTGATGATGCATTTGATCCTGCGTTTAATAGTAATCAAGATGATAACTTAGACGGTATTGACGACACACTGGTGGTTTTATCAAACCCTGATGGCGATAACATATTAAATTTTCAAGATACCGACAGCGATGGTGATGGTATCGAAGATATTAATGAACAGGCGCGTGACTTTGATGGTGATGGAACGCCAAACTATCTAGATCTTGATAGTGATAACGATAAAATTAGTGATGCTATAGAAGGGCTTAATGACTTCGACCTTGATGGAGCCTCTAACTTCTTAGACCTTGATAGCGATGGTGACAATATAAGTGATGAATATGAAGGAAACATTGACTTTGATGCTGATGGATCACCAGACTTTTTAGATCTAGATAGTGATAACGACAGTATTAGTGATGCTAGAGAAACAATAAATGATTTTGATGGTGATGGTGCTTCTAACTATAAAGATCTTGATAGTGATAATGATGGTATAAGCGATGAAATAGAAGGAGATACCGACTTTGACAGTGATGGGGCGTCGAACTTTTTAGACTTAGACAGTGATGATGACGGTATAAGTGACGCAGTCGAAGGAGAAAGTGATTTTGATGTAGACGGAGATCCTAACTTTTTAGACTTAGACAGTGACGGAGATGGTCTGACCGATATAGAAGAAGGTGAAATTGATAGCGACAATGACGGAACGCCTAACTTTTTAGATTTAGACAGCGATAATGATGGCATAGCTGATAAAGATGAAAATGGCGACTTTAATAGCGATGGTATTAATGATGCTACCCAAGATCAGAGAAAAGTACAAAGTACGCTGAAAGGGTCTGGCAATGTAGGTGGTTTCATTATTTTGATGTTGTTACTCTTAGCGATTAAGCGCAACACACGTGTTTGTTTAACTATTCAGTGTAATAAGTGTAGGTAAGTGAAAATAAAATAATTGATTTGATTAAGAAAACTGTAAGCAAAAAAATATGATAAATAAGTGAACTCAAATTAATCAACCCACTTAATAAATGAGTTAAATAATTTGAGTTACTTAACGTTTATGACTAGATAAGTAGCTTAACCTTTAGGTAGAACTTTAATGAGTTCGTAGTAGCTAGCTTCTAACTCGTCATTAATACAAGTTAATAAGTAACTATTCATTTCTGATTCGCTAACTTCATCTTCTACAGCATCACTTTTGCACTGTTCAAACAGGCTCATAATATAGTCTGGCGACGCTGCCATTAACTCTGGCTCTTCATCTTGGCTAAACGCTGCAGTTGACGTTAATGCCATTACAGCTAATGCTAAAATTAATTTTTTCATAATAAATCTCGATAATTAATATCCGTATCATTTAAAGCTATTAAGCCTAAATATTAAGATACGAATATTTATTTAATTACATGTCCCAATAGTCACTTAATGAGTTAAGTTGTCTATCTAGGAATCTTTTTTCGTTTAAAGAATCTAATCGCTGTCTGACCCGGTAAGTTTGTTTTGCGGTTTTTCTAATTGCTTTTTTGTTGGTTGAACCATAGGCAATTTCAAAACCAGCAATACCAGTATCAAAATTTGAATCGTCATCAATATCAGTGTCATCATACGTATCAATGTTCATTTCTTTACCTTATAAAAACATCATTGTTGTATTT
>NZ_JACGWF010000037.1:0-38696 GCF_014077595.1 Colwellia sp. 6M3
GGGTTTTACTAAATCTTTCTCGACTCTTAATCACTTGTTTACGAGCAGCCTCTACAGCCTCAACTTCGGTTGCTTGTAAAATGCCATCGATTACTCGCATTAAGTGCTCACGCATCAAGGCTCGTGCAGCTTGAGCATCACGTGACTTTAGTGCTTCGTATATTGCTCTATGCTCATCAACAGAGGGTTTAACACCACTATCTCGCACAGTTTGATACATGCGTTTAGTAAGGGCAGAACTGTCTCGTTCATCCCATAGCCCCTCAATAACAGCACTTATTGCACTATTGTTAGTCGCTGTTGCAATAATCATATGAAATTTTTTATCAGCGGCTTCATGACTGTCTATATCATTATTGTTTTCACAGGCCATCTCATTTAGCGTTTGCGAAAGTTGGGCTAACTCTTCATCCGTTATCATAGTAGCGGCCAATGCGGCGGCCTCACCTTCGAATAAAGCTCTAGCTTCTGTTAACTCAAAAGGCCCAACATCTTTATCAGAAAAACGGCTTTTTCCTTTATTGTGCTCAACAATATACACACCAGAACCCATACGAACTTCAACATAACCTTCTAATTCAAGTGCTATAACAGCTTCACGAATCGTTGGTCGGCTAACGGTAAACATTGCCGCTAAATCACGTTCAGCAGGTAAACGCATGCCAACGGTATATTGTTCTGACTCAATGAGAGTAAGTAACTTTTCGGCCACTTGTTGGTAAAGACGTGGCGTTTTTGCTGTTGATGACTTCATAAAATTTTATTCACTTGAACTTAAGGTACCTAACTGACCAATATAAAAATGTAAATGACCAGTTTTTAGATAGAAAAGTCATAATACAGAATATAACGTCAGTTTTATATATGTCATAGCATATTACTGTTATCAATTTAAGCGAGTCTTTCAAGTGTGACATTACTATCTACACCCGATGGTTAACGTAACGATAAGCATAAAAAATAGCGCTAAAGCTTAGCTACGACTTTCCTCCAATTAACATAGTTTATTTTCTCCACTACTCATATTGGTAATGCCAAATAAAACCTCACAATTAAACCTACAAATAACTGAAAACATTGATAAATAATAAAACACAGACATCAAGTAAATTACCAACCTCAAATAAAACAAAAATAAACTGGTAAGGCCGATTGCTTTTCGTTTATTATAAATGAAGTTAATATTTATGAGGCGATCTAAACTTTACCTCAGTACATAAATATTTTGATCATCAAGTGGTAATAATGAGAAGAAACTGAGTCACTTCACACCGCTCAAAGTAATACAAACAAGAGAACGATATGACCTTAGCGCTAAATCAATTAAATTTATCTCAAGTCGCCAGTAATAAAGAAATTTCTGTCCCTCAATACGATAGAGAAAGCACTGAAATTGGTATTGTTCATCTAGGTCCTGGGGCTTTTCACCGTGCACATCAAGCGTTTTATACTGAAAACGCAATGAATTTATCTGGCGGGAACTGGGGTATTTGTGGGGTATCGCTTCGCAGTGCAACCGCACGAGACGTTTTAGCAAAACAAGATAATTTATACACCTTAGCAATTTTAGATAAAAATATTAGTTATCAAGTCATCGGCGCCATCAAAGAAGTACTTGTTGCTAGCGAGCAAACAAACGACGTAATTACGCGTATGTCTGCAGCGAGTACAAAACTTATTACCTTAACGATTACAGAAAAAGGTTATTGCTTAGCTGCAGACGGTTCTTTAGATTTAAACCATAGCGATATTAAACATGACCTAGCAAACCCAAGCGCCCCAGTGAGTGCTATCGGCTTTATTGTTGAAGCTCTAAAACTTCGTAAACTTAATAGCATTAATGCCTTCAATGTTCTCAGTTGTGATAACGTTTCTGGTAATGGTGACAAATTACGACGTGCTGTTTTAGATTACGCTGAACAATTTGATGCAGACCTTAAAGACTGGATAGATACTAATGTTGCCTTTCCAAATGCCATGGTTGATAGCATAACGCCGAAAACTGAAAACTACACTATTGAGTCAGTTTCTAAGGCTGTCGGCTTACAAGACAATTGGCCAATTCAAAGAGAAGAGTTTACCCAATGGGTTATTGATAATAACTGGCAAGGCGAACGACCAAATTGGGAAGATGTTGGTGTTATATTCACCGACGATGTTGAAGGCTTTGAGAAAGCAAAGTTAAGATTACTGAACTGTTTACACTCAACTTTAGCTTACGCGGGTTCTTTAGCAGGCTTTGAAACCGTATTTGACGTAACTAGTGATAAAGGCTTTTATCAGTTTATTAGTAAACTTGCCTCAGAAGAAATTATTGGCTCGTTCAAACCGCCCAAAGAATTAAATGTCGAGATTTATAGCCACGATATTATTCAACGTTTTTTAAACCCTAATATTCGCCACTTATTAGCACAAATAGCCTTCGACGGTTCGCAAAAAATACAAATGAGAATATTACCAACCATCGAAGATAACTTACGCCTAGGTCGTTCAACAACGTTACTTTCTTTGTCATTAGCTTGCTGGTTCGAATTTATTTGCCAAGCTTTAAAGTCAGGTAACGAAATAATAGACCCAATCGCGAGTACATTTACTCAAATGCCTCACTTACTCAGTAATGACGTAATGGAAGTTGTTGAAGCTTTTTTAAGTATTGAGTCAATTTTTGGTCAAACATTCAAAGATAACACACAACTCAAAGTCCAATTAGCTGAAAGCTTATCAGCGTTACGTATTGGCGATATAAAAAACATTAGCAACATTGTAGATAAATTGTCTGCTTAAAAAGCACTTTTGATTGTACTTTAAGCAATTAGTAATTTTAATTTGAAGAACGGGTATTTATGAAACTATTAAATCAAACCTCATTCACTCTCCCATTTACAGCAAAAAAATGGCTAGGAGCTATCAGCATCGTTTTGTTTGCGTTAGTGGGTAACACACAATTGGCGATGGCAAAAACTAGTCCTAATCTAGTGATAACCGTTGCAGATGTTAAAAACATGCGCGCGGCTATAAAAGATGAAGGGCAATTTAAACGTACTTTTCTTGCCAGTAAAGCCTCTGTAGATGAACAAATAGCGCAAAAAATTACCGTACCACAGCCAAAAGATGGCGGTGGTGGTTATACGCATGAACGTCATAAGAAAAATTACAAGTTAATGTACGATGCCGGTATTATTTTTCAACTAACTCAAGATGAAAAATATGCTAACTATGTGCGTGATATGCTGCTGGTTTATGCCGACCTCTACCCTACTTTACCGCTTCACCCGAAAAGAAAAATGGGCAAGCAAAGTCCTGGTAAATTATTTTGGCAAAGCCTAAACGAAGCAATGTGGTTAGTTTATACTAGTCAGGCTTACGACTTAATTTTACCTGCATTAAATGCCGACGAAAAAACTAAAATTGAAACAGGTTTATTTCGCCCTATTGCTAAATTTTTGTCTGTAGAGTCACCTCAAACTTTTAACAAAGTACATAATCATGGCACATGGGCAACCGCTGCTGTTGGTATGACAGGCTATGTATTAGGTGAGCAAGAATGGGTAGAACAAGCGCTTTATGATCTTGATAAATCAGGAAAGGGTGGCTTTTTAAAACAGTTAGATGAGTTATTTTCTCCGCAAGGCTATTACAACGAAGGTCCCTATTATCAACGTTATGCGTTAATGCCATTCGTTACCTTTGCCAAAGTCATTCAAGCAAACCAGCCTGAACGTAAAATTTTTGAATACCGTGACGGTATTCTATTAAAAGCCATTGATACCACCATTCAGTTAAGCTACAACAAGCTATTCTTCCCAATTAATGACGCGATTAAAAGCAAAGGCATAGACACAATTGAATTAGTCAACGGTGTAGCTATTGCCTATGGCTTAACAGGTGATGCAGGCCTGCTCGATATTGCTAAACAGCAAAATGAAATTATATTAACCGGTGAAGGCTTAAAAGTAGCACAAGCATTAGACAAGCAGCTTGAAAAACCTTATCAGTTTAAATCTGTCGCGTTTGGTGATGGTAACGACGGAAAACAAGGTGCATTGGTGATCATGCGCCAAAACGTTGCCGGCGAGCAAGCGGTTTTATTCAAACCTACAGGACAAGGCTTAGGTCATGGCCATTTCGATAAACTTACGTGGCAGTTTTACGATAAAGGCGCTGAAATAGTGTCAGATTATGGCGCGGCAAGATTTTTAAATGTCGAAGCAAAGTTTGGTGGTCGATACTTACCTGAAAATCAAACCTGGGCAAAGCAAACCGTTGCTCACAATACCGTCGTGGTTGACGAAAAGTCACACTTTAATGCCGATGTTAAAATGGGTAATGCTAATCACCCTGAATTATTGTTTTTTGAAAAAAATGATCACGTCATTATGAGTTCAGCAACCATTAATAGTGCATACAAAGGCGTTGCTTTAAAGCGTACTATGGCGTTAATTAAACTACCGCTGAAACTTAAATCAGGGTTAGAGCAATCATTAGTTGTTGATGTATTTGATATAAAGTCAAAAGAAGCGCATCAATATGATTTGCCGGTTCATTATAAAGGTCACTTAATTAGCACTGACTTTGATTTAGACACACAGCTAACGAGTTTGCCTGTTCTAGGTAAAGAGAATGGTTATCAACATTTATGGTTAAAAGCACAAGCACAACCTGAAGCAGGCTTATCTCAAATTACTTGGTTAAACGATAATGGCAGATTCTATACTAGCTCAGCTGTTATGGATGGCGATTCGTCTTTAATTTTCACTCAAATTGGTGCGAACGATCCGCTATTTAACTTACGTAATGAAAATGCTTTTATTAATCGAAAAGCCAAGGCTAAAGATCATACTTTTGTCAGCGTGTTAGAGCCTCATGGTGAATATAACCCATCAAAAGAATTTACTATTTCTGCGGTTAGTTCAATTGAAAAACTGACACATAAAAAAGTCAATAATATTGATGTAATTGAAATTAGCATTGTCGGTAACCAACACTATTTGTTGGCGTTTAACTCAGCTGATAAAATTAAATCAAAGCAATTAAACAGCTTTTCACATAACGGTGAAAATTATAAATTTAATGGCCGCTTTAAACTGTTCACAATAAACAGCTCACATTAAACGGTAAATAATTAAAGTAATAATCAGTAACCGCTACCTACATGTAAAGTAGCGGTTACTGGTAACATTTCGAATAACTTCTGCAGTGTTAGCCACAATAAACATGACATACTTTTAACATGCATACTTTGATTTCTGTCCTCTTAAAGTATCGACTTTTAACAAGCTTCCCTTTTCCAAAAACGATTCCTTTTGATTATAACCTTTTACTTTATTAATATTGTTTATCAAAACGGCTAAAGCGACTTCCAGCAGTTGTGAGTATAAATGATAGCTTTAACACCATTTTCATCACTTGATTATTTTGCAATCCCTCCTTATTTAAAGCTTTTTAACAGAGAGCGCTGATTATCATTTTCTGTTAGTATCATTTTAAATAATTAAATTACTTACCCTAAACTATATAGTTGATAATAAATCACCGTTTTCATCATATATTAGCGCCCTATTTAGTCTACGTTGACAACATAGGTAAATCGTTAATCTTTGTTCGCTTTGCTAACATTGAATAAGTAGAATAAATATCAACATTAAATACAAAGCTTTAGTACACAACTCAACCGATAAAAATATAAAACATGAATGAATCAGAACTTTCTAAACACACCCCTATGATGCGTCAGTACCTGACAATTAAAGCCGAATTCCCTAATATTTTAATTTTTTATCGTATGGGCGATTTTTATGAGCTGTTTTTTGACGATGCTAAAAAAGCATCTGATTTACTCGATATTTCATTAACTGCGCGAGGAAAAACCGGTGGCAATGCTATTCCAATGGCTGGTGTCCCCTATCATGCGGTTGACGGTTATTTAGCTAAATTAGTCAAGCTAGGTGAGTCTGTCGCTATTTGTGAGCAAATAGGTGATCCCGCGACAAGTAAAGGTCCAGTCGAACGTAAAGTTGTACGTGTTGTAACCCCTGGTACGGTTAGTGATGAAGCCCTGTTAAGCGATCGACAAGACAATTTAATTGTGGCAATTCATCAAACATCACAGGGTTTTGGTCTCGCTTATTTAGACATGACTAGTGGACGATTTGTATTAGTAGAGCCAAGAACTGAAGAGCAAGTGCAAGCAGAACTTCAGCGATTATCGCCAGCTGAATTACTCTATCCAGAATCTTTAGCTGCCAACAGTGTCATTGCTGGTCGCAAAGGTTTACGCCGACGCCCTGATTGGGAGTTTGATTTAGAAACCAGTAAAACCCTGCTAAATAAACAATTTGGTACTCAGTCACTGTCAGGTTTTGGTGTTGAAGATAAACCTTTAGGTATTGCGGCAGCAGGCTGCTTATTTCAGTATGTAAAAGATAGCCAGCGTATTGCATTGCCACATATTAGATCAATTATTGGTGAAAGCGCCTCAAGTGCCGTTATCCTCGACGCTGCGACTCGTCGCAATTTAGAATTAACGCAAAACTTACAAGGTGGCAACGAAAACACCTTAGCTGCAATTCTTGATAAAGCAGCTACACCTATGGGTTCAAGGTTACTAAAGCGATGGTTGCATTTCCCTCTACGCGAACTTAAAGTCTTGAATAATCGCCAGAATGCGATTGAAGATATATTACAGCAAGACTTATCGTTTGAGCTCAACACTAACTTAAAACAATTTGGGGATATTGAACGCATCGTGGCACGTATAGCTTTGCGCTCTGCTCGCCCTCGTGATTTTGCACGTTTGCGTAATGCATTAATACATTTGCCTGAACTACAAACACTCACTACAAGCTGCTCACAAATACACTTAGCTGCATTGATTAAGCAATGTCAGCCTATTCCTACAATACAAGCATTATTAGAAAGTGCCATTGTAGAAAATCCGCCTGTACTTATTCGTGACGGCGGCGTTATAGCTGCTGGCTATAATGCTGAATTAGACGTATTGCGAGACTTAAGCGATGGGGCAACAGAATTTTTAGCACAACTAGAAGCACGTGAAAAAGAGCGTACGGGTATTCAATCATTAAAAGTTGGCTACAATAAAGTACATGGTTTTTATATCGAAATGAGTCGCAGTTCAGCCATTGATGTACCCGATGATTATATTCGACGACAAACGTTAAAGAATAACGAACGCTTTATTACTAACGAATTAAAGCAGCATGAAGAGAAAGTGCTCTCAGCGCAAAGTAAGTTTCTTGCGCTTGAAAAACGCCTATATGATGCCTTATTTGATCAAATACTGCCTGAGTTAGAGAAACTGCAACTGCTAGCACAATCGCTGTCTGAGATTGATGTATTAAATACTTTTGCCGAACGTGCTGAAACTTTAAATTATGTAAAACCAATATTACAAGAAGACAGCGGTATTAATATAGAAGCAGGTCGACACGCGGTTGTTGAACAAATGACCACAGAACCTTTTATCGCCAACCCAGTGATATTAAATAACCGTCGTGAGATGTTGATTATTACAGGTCCTAACATGGGCGGTAAATCGACTTATATGCGCCAAACTGCATTAATCGTTTTACTGGCACACATAGGTTGTTATGTACCGGCTAGTGCAGCAACAATTGGTATGGTGGATAGAATCTTCACCCGTATCGGTGCTTCTGATGACTTAGCTAGCGGGCGCTCTACCTTCATGGTAGAGATGACTGAAACTGCCAATATTTTACATAATGCCACCAATAAAAGTTTAGTCCTATTAGATGAAATTGGTCGAGGAACCAGCACCTATGACGGTTTATCACTCGCTTGGGCTTGTGCTGAAATGCTGGCGATCAAAACTAAGGCCTTTACGCTTTTTGCTAGCCACTATTTTGAATTGACTTTACTTGCCGATCAAATTGAGACACTCGCAAATGTTCATCTAGATGCTGTTGAACATGGCGACAGTATTGTTTTCATGCACTCAGTACAAGAAGGCGCTGCAAGCAAAAGCTTTGGCTTACAAGTTGCTCAGCTTGCTGGTGTTCCAAGAAGTGTTATTCAACGAGCAAAACAACGCTTATCTGAGCTTGAAAGCATGCAAGCTCCTTCTATTATGACTAACGAACCCAAAGCATTTGAACAGTTATCTTTAATGGATAATAAACATCCTGTAGTCGAAGAGTTGAGTGAAATAGATGTTAACGATTTAAGCCCTAAAATGGCCTTAGATTTACTGTATAAGTTAAAAGGCTTACTGTAAGAGTCCGCAAATTAATAGCCTAACTTTGCCGCTGATAAATGTAATATCTTCAGTTTAATTTTGACCTAAAAAAACCAGCAATTGCTGGTTTTTATTTAATACTAATATAAAAATTAAATGGGTAACTTTATACTTGAAATAACGCTTCAATAGATAAGTTTTGTTGACTTAATATATCCCGCAAACGTTTAAGTGCCTCGACTTGAATTTGGCGAACACGTTCACGTGTTAAACCTATTTCAACACCAACATCTTCTAAGGTTGCAGGTTCATAGCCTAACAAACCAAAACGTCTTGCCAACACTTCACGTTGTTTAGAGTTAAGCTCATTTAGCCAATCAACAATGCTATGTTTAATGTCGTGACTTTGTAATTTTGTTTCTGGACCGCCACCTTTTTCATCAGGAATAACATCTAGCAGGACTTTTTCACCTTCACCACCAAAGGGTGAATCTACTGAAGCAATACGTTCATTCAGACGTAGCATTTTACTGACACTTTCTACTGGAACGTCAAGCGCTAAGGCGATATCTTCTGCGGTGGGTTCATGATCAAGTTTTTGCACTAATTCACGGGCTGTGCGTAAATAAATATTAAGTTCTTTAACCACATGAATAGGTAAACGGATAGTACGAGTTTGATTCATAATAGCGCGTTCAATGGTTTGACGAATCCACCAAGTAGCATAAGTGGAGAATCTAAAACCACGTTCAGGATCAAATTTTTCAACAGCGCGAATCAGGCCTAAGTTACCTTCTTCAATGAGATCTAACAGCGGTAAACCACGATTATTATAACGGCGTGCTATTTTTACAACTAAACGGAGATTACTTTCTATCATACGTTTACGTGAGCGTTCGTCACCTTTTAGAGCAAGGCGAGAAAAGTAGACTTCTTCTTCGGCGGTTAATAGGGGGGAAAAACCGATTTCACTTAAATATATTTGTGTTGCATCTAGACTGGAAGGTGTTTCTTCGGGCATTTCTACCTTTGTATTTGTTGGCTTTTCCTTAACCGCAACATCAGAACATGCTATTTCTTTTTTTATACCCATGTTATATCTCCCTTTTTTTAGCACAAGCTAAATTACTGACTAATTATTCACGTTGACTCCAATCTATTTTTGATAAATTTTTATTATTATTTCGGCAAATACTTCATTGGATTAACTGATTTTCCGCGAAAGCGAACTTCAAAATGAAGCATAACTCTTTCAGCGTCAGTATCTCCCATTTTGGCAATCACTTGACCGGCTTTTACAACTTGCTGCTCTTTCACTAGAATACGATCGTTATGGGCATAAGCGCTAAGATAATCTTCATTATGTTTAACGATGACTAACTGACCGTACCCCTGTAACGCACCGCCGGCATAAACTACTTTACCGTCTGCAGTTGCTTTTACCGAATCACCGCGTCGCCCCGCAATGTCGATTCCTTTATTACCTTGTTTTGCTGAGGAAAACTTACGAATAACCTTTCCTTTTGCAGGCCACTGCCATGTTCTTATTTTTTGAGAAAATGCAGTGTTTGGTTGTTGAGCATTGTTGCTTGTTTTTCGCTCAACTACATTTCCACCATACTCCTGCTTTTTCTTCTGTGCAATAGGTTTTGTTATAACTTTTTGTTTTGTTGATTTATAGCTTTTAGTCTTGGTAGTACTAACACTTGGTTTGCTCGAAGTTTTAGTTAAAAATAATTTTTGTTGCGGATATATATTGTATGGCGCTTTGATATTATTAATGCTGGCCAAGGTGCGCACATCAACATCAGCGCGCCAAGCAATTGAATATAAAGTTTCGCCTTTTTTGACTATATATTCACTACCACTAACGCTGTTTTTTAGCCGTTGACTTAGCGGAAGGGATCCTTGAACGTCAACAACAGGCGCAGGTTTACTTCGAGTTGAACAGCCATTAATAGCTAACATCAGCAATAACACCAAAATATTATTAGCGTTAAAGAAGTGACCCTGCATCCATTTCGTCATAATTAACCTAACATCTGTTAGCGTGTCGCAATATAGGCAACAACAATGGCAATAACAACAAGCCAACCTAAAACGTCAACCCACTGTTTAAGCTTTTTCTCCATCGCCGCTCCGCCCCAACGAATAATACCGGCAACCATAAAAAAACGCATGCCACGACCAACGGCGGATGCAATTAAAAATGGCAAAAATGCCATATTTAAAAAGCCAGCACTTACGGTAAATAGCTTATAAGGTATTGGAGAAAACCCAGCAATAAATACCACCCAAACACCCCATTCACTGAACCATAACATGGCTTTATCGAATCTGGCTTGGTAGCCAAATTCAGTGATCAATGGCTGTATCCAAGGGTCAAACATTAAATAGCCTAAACCATATCCGACAATACCGCCTAGCACCGAAGCAACGGTAGTGATAGTAGCGAAACGCCATGCTTTTTCGCGTTGCGCCATCACCATAGGCGCTAGTAGGACATCAGGAGGAATCGGAAAAAACACCGACTCTGCAAAAGTTAATACCGCTAAAATTCTAGGGGCAAATTTATGCTCTGCCCATTTAAGTGTCCATTCGTATAATGCAGAAAATATTTTCACAAACTATCCTAAAGCGCCAGGTACGAGAGGAACAAAACGAACAGCTTCAATTTGCTGCTCTTTAAACTCATCACCATGACGTGTAATTAATTTCAAAACTTGGCTTTGCTCGCCAACAGGAATGATTAAACGACCACCATCGGCAAGTTGTTCCAACAAGGCTGGCGGTACTTCAGTTGGAGCAGCAGTGACGATAATTGCTTGGAATGGCGCTTTGCTTTGCCAACCTTGCCAACCGTCGCCATGTTTCATCGAAACATTGTGCAGGTCCATTGTGCGCAATCTGCGCTTAGCTTGCCACTGTAATGACTTAATACGCTCAACTGTAAACACTTTAGATGTTAACTGCGCCAAAATAGAGGTTTGGTAACCTGAGCCGGTTCCTATTTCAAGAATACTGTCAGGTACACCATCAGCTAGCAATAATTCTGACATTTTTGCTACGATATAAGGTTGTGATATGGTTTGCCCTTGGCCAATAGGCAATGCCGTATTGTCATAAGCTTTATGTGCTAAAATTTCGGGCACAAATATATGTCGAGGAGAGCTTGCAATAGCCCTTAATACTTGTTGATTTTTAATGCCTTCAACCAGTAATTTTTGTGCCAGTAATTCTCCACTACGACTCGACTTCCCACTGATATTACTGCCCACTCTGGCATTGATATTACTTTGTCTCATATTGAAAGTTCATTAATCCATTCTGTCATTTTTGCCAAGCTTTTATAAGCGGTCATATCGATCGTTAAGGGAGTTATCGAAGCATAGCCATTGGCTATCGCATGAAAATCAGTGCCGACACCAGCGTCAAGCTCTTGTCCTAATGGACCGTACCAATAAATATCACGTTGCCAAGGATCTTTCACCTTTTTCATTGTTTCCGCTTTATGGCGGTTACCTAAGCGTGTTACTTGAATGCCTTTGAGTTGTTCAAGTGGCACATCAGGTACATTAATATTAATAATTTGATCGCTAGGCAGCGGATGCAGCTTTAAACGCTCAATAAATTTGGCCGTAACAACCGCCGCTGTTTGAAAGTGCTTAGGCTCTGAAGAGACTAATGAAACCGCTATCGCTGGCATACCTAAGTGACGCCCTTCTGTTGCGGCTGCTACCGTACCAGAATATATAGTATCATCACCTAAATTAGCCCCATGATTAATACCCGCTACAACTAAGTCAGGTTGTGGTTTCATTAATTGTGCTGCGCCTAAGTGAACAGCATCAGTAGGTGTACCATTAACCGAAATAAAGCCATTTTCTAAAGTATGAGCACGTAATGGGTTCAGCAATGTTAAGGAGTTACTTGCACCACTACAATTTCTATCAGGTGCAACTACGGTGACATCAAAAAATTTTGCTAATTCATCAAAGAGGACTTTAATGCCATCTGCATGAACACCGTCGTCATTACTCAGTAATATTCTCATGTTCTATTTGTTAGCTCCGCATTATGGTCTTTTGTTTTAACTTCAGCTTTAGTTTCAACTGTTGAACTGCTTCTTGTGCTGACATCAACTCGCTCAGTTAAATCGGTATAATCGATAAGTTCTCGCATAATGGTGGTGGCATAGGCACCTGAGCTTAAGAAAAATGACAAGGTTACAACATCGTTATCGACTTTAATTTCGGTGTCTTTAATAATTAACCGAATACGTCGGCGCTCTTGCTTTAAACCAAAACGAGGTAACCCTTCACAAAAAGCTTGTTGTCCGTCAGCAATACTTTGCTCAAAGGCACGCGCATCATCAGTAGTCATTAGTTCGCCAGCGCCCCACATTGGCGCAGTTATATCGAGATCATGTTCAACAAGGCGTGTTGTTAAACTTTCATCAGTAAGATCTCCGCGAAATACAGACTGTGTACCCGCCAACATTAATACATCACCATTAATTATGCTGTCGAATGTTTTTTGTTCAATACGTTGGCTGATCATTTGGTTGAAAATTAACGAGCGAGCGGCAGATAAATACATACCACGTTTTTTCTTATCTTTGACTTTTTGACCTGAAAACAACCCCATGGCTTTTTCAATGTTACCGCCATTAATACCAAAACGTTGTTCACCAAAGTAATTAGGTACACCAAAATTGCTCACTACGTGCCAACGTCTAACAAGTTCATCAATGTCTGTTACATCACGTAAGGTAATTTCAAAACGATTACCGTCTAAACCGCCTATACGCAGTTTTTTGTTATGTCGCTTTGATGATAAAACTTCTACACCTTCAATATTCAAGTCAGTTAAGTCAAAAATTTGCTTACCGGGAACATGCACACCAAACCATTGTTCGGTTACCGCAAAGCGATCTTTTAAACCGGCATAAGAAACTAAAGATTCGTTCACTGAAAAATAGTGTGCTAATTGTTTAGCAACAAATGCGGTATTGGCACCCGTTTTTCGAATATGAATAAAAAGGTGTTCGCCCTCTCCGCAAGGTTCAAAGGGTATTTGCTCAAAAACTTTAAAATCTGATCTGTGCTGTCGCAATAAACCCGTGGACTTAGGTTTACCATATAAGTATGAAAATTCAGGTAATGGTGACTGGCTTTGCTCAACCGGTTTCACTTCATTTTTAATTGCGGGTTTAGTTGCTGTTTTTATTTTGTTGTTATTGTCAGTTTTCATTAACAACACGACAGCGTGAACTGAAACACCTTCCTTGCGGCCAACATAACCTAGTTTTTCAGTGGTGGTTGCTTTCACATTAACTTGCTCAATGTCAGCTTGTAAATCTTCTGCCAAACATTCACGCATAGCGACAAGGTGTGGCGCCATTTTTGGTGCTTGGGCACAAATAGTAATATCTGCATTACCTAAGCTAAACCCTTTTTCTTGCATTAAGCCAACAACATGACGTAATAAAATTCGACTCGAAATATTTTCGTAGTCACCATCGGTATCAGGAAAATGATTGCCAATATCTGCCAAACATAATGCGCCTAAAATGGCATCACATAGCGCATGAATTGCAACATCACCATCAGAGTGTGCAATAAATCCAAATTCGTACGGAATAGCAACACCACCTAAAATTAGTGGACCTGAACCGCCAAATTGATGAACGTCGAAACCATGACCTATTCGCATATTGCCTCTGAAGCTAAATTATTTTTTTGTTGATTTAGAATAAACTCAGCTAAAGCTAAATCTTCTGGCTGAGTAATT
The DNA here is from genome assembly GCF_014077595.1 of Colwellia sp. 6M3. Lineage (NCBI taxonomy): Bacteria > Pseudomonadati > Pseudomonadota > Gammaproteobacteria > Alteromonadales > Colwelliaceae > Colwellia > Colwellia sp. 6M3. Next base: position 14,006 of record NZ_JACGWF010000037.1, read on the forward strand.
TTTATATTATCGCTACTCCCCTGAACCAAGCCGCTAGCATAACCTAGGGCTTCCATCGCAGAAGATTCATCGGTAATACTTATGTCGCTTAATAAAGCCGAAGTAATTGCGTTGGTGAGCTCATGTGTTTTATACATTTGAGGGGTAAGCGCATGCCACATTTGGCTGCGATCTAATGTAGCAGCGACCACTTGTGAAGCATTTGCTTGCTTCATAGTATCGCGAACTGGTGTGGCTAAAAGGCCACCATGATCGATGGCAAGGCAATAGGTAATTAGCCGGGTTAAATCTTGGTGTTGGATACAAGGCCTTGCAGCATCATGCACCAAAATCCACTTCTCTTGTGCTGCGCTTACGTGCTTTAAACCAGCAAGTACTGAATCAACACGTTCTTTACCACCAATAACACAAGTAACACTTTGATTATTTGTTAACCCTGTACTGGGAAAATAATCATCATTTTCACCCAAGGCAATAATGACATGACCAATCGATGGGTGGCTAAGTAAACGCTGAACGGTATGCTCTAAAATGGTAATATTATCAATGGTTAAATATTGTTTAGGACAAGCTGAAAGCATACGTTTACCAACACCTGCAGCGGGCACGACTACGGTAAATTGCCCATTAGCATTGTTCATTATCGCAATTTTTCCTTTTCGTCTGCATCATCATTAGGGATAACACGAAAAAATGTTTCACCTTGTTTGATCATACCTAACTCATGGCGTGCACGCTCTTCAATCGCTTCGGTACCAGATTTTAGATCATCGGTATCGGCATAAAGTAATTTATTACGTTGTTTTAGCTTATTATTATTAGCTAATTGTCGACTGACCTCTTCTTCCAGCGCTAAATAATCAGGCACACTGTTTTTACCAAACCAAAGTCGGTATTGTAAAAGCACAAGAAAAAGTATTAAAACTGCCGTGATCAGCCGCATAAAGTATCTAAAGTCGAAATAAAAGAAGGTTAATAGTACGCTATTATAAATGCGTACCGTCTGCTGTAAACACCCAACTAGATTTAAAAGCCAATGTTAGGCTAATTAACCCTTGGTTGTTTGAAATTACGCCAATTAATTGTACAAGAAAGCAGTAACTCACGTAACGATGGCAATATGGGTTGAGACTTGCGACTATTTTGCCAACAATGGCCTGCACATGCTGCTGTCATTATTTTTTTCGTTGGTTTGAGTAAACTAATGACATTGTTATTGTTGTCTGTTTTTAGTTCAGTATTAACTTGATGCGCGGTGCTAATGCTTGCATCAGCAGCTGTAGCATTTTGCGATTCGTCATTCGACAAATCAAACCAACCATAAACGTTGGTGCGAAAGCATTGTTTTTCTCGATCTATTCGATCAACGCTATCAAGAACAATATGACTATTTAACGCAATTGGTACGACTAAACCATGCACCAATTGTTGACTGCGATACCAAGCAATAACGTTTTCATCATAGGATATTAATTGCCCTATTGAAGGATGAGTACTGACCTGTTTTGCAGACCAACTGGCATTTTGAATATCGAGTTCAAGCGGTGTTTGTGCATTCAATAATGCAAATGCAGTACGTTTAACATAATGCGGTAAGCTTTTAATTCGGCTTTGCAAACTACTTAGCGCAGGATATTCATTACGCGCTAAGGTCATTAATTCTCGCTCATAAAGGGCATTACAAAGTTCAGCAAAGTCAGATGACTGCTTTTCCGATTGCCATAATAATGATTGAGTCACCATGAATTAAAATACTACTATACTAAACGCTGATAATTTAAGCATACTTGATTGTTGTGTAAAGATAAAATAGCGCAACAATTTTTTATTGTTCAACTTGTAATTTCAGCAATTCAACGGTAACTCGACTAAACAGTGCGAAATACTTGTCGAGCAATAGGAAAGTTTTTAAATCATCACGGAAATCTTACCTTTTGAAAAATGAATGGCACTGGTATAAAAACAACCTTATTGCTAAACATTTGTGCACTCAAGTAGTACATGACATTTAAAACAGCAGATAAAGCAATATTTTTCATCACTCAAGCAAGTATTTTTAGGTTGTTTGGGTATAATATCAAAAAACATTTTCCATCTAGCTTCTGGAGTAAATAATGAGCGTAGTCGAAGTAAACCACCCCCTAATTAAACATAAACTTGGCTTAATGCGTGAAGCCGATATAAGTACGAAGCGCTTTCGTGAGCTTGCCTCTGAAGTGGGTTGTTTATTAACCTATGAAGCAACAAAGAATCTTGAAGTAGAAACAACCACGATTAATAGTTGGAATGGTGAAATTCAAGTAGAACAAATTAAAGGTAAAAAAGTTACTGTTGTGCCTATTCTACGTGCAGGTTTAGGTATGATGGATGGTGTTTTAGAGCTTATTCCTAGTGCTCGTATTTCAGTTGTTGGTATGTACCGAAACGAAGAAACACTCGAACCTGTATTTTATTTTGAAAAACTCGCTGGTCAAATTGAAGAACGCTTAGCTCTGGTGATTGACCCCATGCTGGCTACGGGCGGCTCTATGGTAGCAACTATAGATTTATTAAAAGAACGCGGCTCGACCAACATCAAAGCACTTGTGTTAGTTGCTGCACCAGAAGGTATTGCTGCATTAGAAAAAGCACATCCTGATGTTGAGTTATATACTGCCGCTGTAGATGACCGCTTAGATGATGCTGGTTATATTTTACCTGGCCTTGGTGATGCTGGCGATAAAATTTTCGGCACCAAATAACGCTTAGTTGATTGATATTGATGAAGCTAAGAAATGTAACGGCTTAACCTGACTGTACTGCCAAATTTCGGGCAGTTTTATTGAGCAAAGTATGAATGCACAGAACAAGCAAATAAATAATCTAGAACATAATAATCAGTCGCTCTTTAAAGAAGTACTTACGGGTACTCAAATGCTGTTTGTAGCTTTTGGCGCCTTAGTATTAATGCCATTATTAACGGGTTTAGATCCTAACGTAGCGCTATGTACTGCGGGTATAGGAACTTTATTATTTCAATTAGTAACAAAGCGCCAAGTGCCGGTATTTTTAGCGTCTTCATTTGTTTTTATTGCCCCTATTATGTACAGCACACAAACTTGGGGAATACCTGCAACCATGGGCGCATTGGCTGTTGTTGGTGGTGTTTATGTTTGCTTTAGTGGCCTAATTAAAGCACGTGGCGTGGGTTTTATTAGCAAATATTTACCGCCTATAGTTACTGGCCCTATCATTATGGTTATTGGGTTATCGCTTGCCCCTGTTGCCGTTCATATGGCTTTAGGTCGCACAGGCGATGGCTCAACTCAACTAATTTCGCAATCACTGGCGTTAAGTATTTCGCTACCTGCGCTGCTTACTACACTTTTAGTTTCAGCATTTAGTAAGGGATTTATGCGCTTAATGCCCATTCTATCTGGCATAACTGTGGGTTATATATTATCGCTTTATCACGGGATTATTGATTTTACCCCTGTGCAAAATGCGGCTTGGTTTGCTGTTCCTAAATTTACCGCACCTGAGTTTAATTGGCAGGCCATCATTTACATGTTACCTATCGCGATTGCGCCGGCTATTGAACATATTGGTGATATTTTAGCCATAGGCTCTGCCACAGGTAAAGACTACATTAAAAAGCCAGGGTTACATCGAACATTATTAGGTGACGGTATAGCGACAACAGCCGCATCAATGTTAGGTGGTCCACCTAATACCACCTACTCAGAAGTTACTGGTGCTGTCATGCTAACCAAAGCATTTAACCCTAGAATTATGACTTGGGCCGCTTGTACAGCTATTATAATGGCCTTTGTGGGTAAGCTTGGCGCTTTATTACACACCATTCCCGGTGCCGTAATGGGCGGGATTATGATGTTGTTATTTGGACTAATTGCCAGTGTGGGTTTAGGTAGTTTAGTTAAAGCTAAAGTTGATTTTGATCAACCACGAAACTTTATTATTTTCGCCGTAGTATTGGTTTTTGGTATCGGCGGCATGGCGTTAAACCTAGGTGGATTTAGTATTCAAGGTATTAGTTTATGTGCTTTAGTCGCGATTAGCTTAAATTTAATATTACCGAAGGAAGCTAAAACAGCTTAACGTTAATTTTAGTTAAAAATTAACAGGCCTGAGCATTAATTTACTCAGGCCTTTACTAAAAATCAGATTTGAACAATGCAGCCTTTACCCTTTATTTTAAAATAAAGAATCAATGAAAGGTTTAGTCTACAGCGGCAAGGCACTGCTCTAATTGAGCAAAAAACTTTTTATCGTAACCCTTTTGAAGACACGCAGTTGGTTTATACTTTTCTGTATCCGTTATATGATTCTCGGTTATTACACCACTTAAGAGAAAAACAGGCAGGTTTTCATTCCTCGTACGAATAAACTGCAACACATCTACCCCATCTCCATCTGGTAAATTCCAGTCAATAAGCGCGATTGCATGCTTGTCTTGATTAAATATTTCTTTAGCTTCTTCTACGGTCTCAGCCACATCTAAAACAATATTCCAAGATGATAAATAGCGTTCTATAGACATTTGCATTAACTCTACATCACCTTCGTTGTCTTCCACGTATAATATATTTACCGGCTCATTCATGAGGTAAGTCCTTGGCTATTTTAAAGGTAAAAGTGGCCCCATGTTCATTTTCTGTCGCCACACTAATGTCACCCTGATGTTTTTGTAATATTTTTGTAACGAATGCGAGTCCCATGCCTAAACCAGGATACTTTTTACTGGAAACCCCTCTTCTTAATACTTTAAATATTTTTTTCGTCAAATTATCTGAAATACCAATACCGTTATCGGTAATGCAAAATTTCCAATCGTCATTATCTTGAGTAAATGAGATTGAAATAACGGGCTTATTTCCCGTACTTTGGTATGTCAGTGAATTCTTAATTAGATGTTGAAATAAAAATGTTATTTGTGCCTCGTCTCCAATAATTTCGGGTAAAATATCACAAGTAATCGATGCCTTGGTGTCGGTGATTAATGCAGATAAATTTTCTAACGCTTGGGATACGCTTTTATTACAATCTAACAACTCAAACGGTTTAGTTCTTGTATTTAACCGTGAATAACTTTTAAGTGCTTCTATCATTATTGTTATTTGAGTCGAACCGTTATTAATCAGTTCAAAGTGACGATTAGTTTTATCATCAAAACAGTCACCATGTTTATTAACAATAATCTCACTAAAACTTTGTATTTGCCTTAAAGGCGCACTGAGATCATGTGACACGATATAAACAAAATCTTCGTACTCAGCTTTCAGTGAGGCTAATTCTTGATTAACTTTTGCCAATTCAGACTCTAACTTAGCGCTCATTTTTCGTCCTTGTGTTGCTTATCGATGACTAGAAGGTAAACAAACAATATCACTCCAAAATTTTTCTACATCTTTAACAACTTTCATAAATTTACTGGCGTTCACGGGTTTTACAATATACCAATTTGCATGTAAATCGTAACTTTCCATCACGTCTTTATCAGCTTCTGAACTGGTTAAAACAATGACAGGAATTTTTCTGAGTAGAGGATCAGATTTTACTATTTGTAGCACTTCTTTACCGTCAGTACTGGGTAGATTTAAATCTAACAAAATGATATCTGGCAGAACCGCCGTTTCATAACCATTGCGTTTATATAGGTAATCTAATGCTATGTCACCATCTTCGGCAATATGCAGATTATTTCGAAATATTGCATCGCCAAAAGCTTCACGGGTTAGTTCTATATCACCTTCATTATCTTCAACCAGTAATATTTCTGCAACTCTAACATCCTGTGTCATCATGTTTCCTCTACATCTGTTGGTTTTAATAATTTAACATAAAAGGTTGAGCCTACATCTACTTCAGACTCTACCCAAATAGCGCCATCATGGCGCTCTACCACTTTTTTGCATATGGCAAGACCAACCCCGGTGCCTGCATATTGTTTTTTACCATGTAAACGTTGAAAAACCTCAAATATTTTATTTAAATGACGTTCTTGCATACCAATGCCATTATCTTTGAAAGCAAACAACCAGTACTTGTCGCTGCTTTCAACACTGATATGTATATGTGGTGTCGAATCTGGTTTTTGATATTTTAAGCCATTACTGATTAAGTTTTGAAAAAGTTGAAATAGCTGTGTTCTATTGCCCTGTAAAATAGGCAAAACATCAGCAGTAATCTCAGCTTTATTGTTTGATGAACCAAGCAAGTCTTTTTTTATGACAGAAATAAGCGCTTCTACATCAACATTTTCATACATTTGAGTGTCACTACTAATACTCGAATAAGACAAAATATCAGTGATCAATAATTGTGCGCGTGCAGCACCATCAATAACAAAGTTAAAATACTTTTGACCTTTAGCATCATCTTTTAAGTTATCAGCAAGATGCTCTTGTAACATTTCAGAAAAGCTACGCACCATTCTTAAAGGTTCTTGTAAATCATGTGAACAAACATAAGCAAATCGCGCCAGCTCTTCATTTGAATCTGTTAACTTTTCTATAAATTTTTCGCGCTCTTTTTCGAGCTTCACTCGTTCAGTTACATCTCTAACTATGCCTGAAAGTTTTCTAGTATTACCAATGATCATCTCACTAACTGATAAATCTACAGGGAAAATAGTGCCGTCTTTGCGTCTACCTTTTACTTTACGCTCTATCCCCATATCTTTTTTAATACCCGAATCTCGATAATCTTCTAGGTAAGTATCTTGATCACCATGATCGGTTACTGGTAGGAGTCTTTTCAGGTTTTCACCAATCATTTCATCTGCGGTATAACCAAAAATATTTTCTGCCGCGCGATTGTACTTCTCAATAATGCCAAACTCATTAATCGTTAACAAACCGTCTACTGCATTTTCAACTACCGCGCGATGTTGCTCTTCGCTTTCAATTAAACTGAGTGTTCTGCTAACAACAAGCTGCTCTACGACTTCTCGTCGACGAATAAGGTGCGTGATACTAAATGTTATCAAAGCAGTTACAGCTAAACTGGCAATAAGTAAAAGCCAAGCTGAAAGCATTAGCGGCGTTTTTGTCGTATTTGTATGTGTTTCAATATGCCAACTTCTGCCAGCAACCTTGATAACTTCACTGTGAGTAAACCAGCTATTACTTGCCAAAGTACCGTAAAGCCGCTCAATGTTGTCAACTTCTGTGATATCTTCAACATACAAAGATAAACGGCCTTTATCTTCCACTTCCGTATCTGCAACAATATCACCTATATTTAGAACTAAGACAGCAAGGCCAATAAAACTTGATGTAGAGTTGAGCTTATTACCTTCTAGTTTTTGGTCAAAAATAGGATTAAAAACAAGTACATCTGCAGAGTCTTCTGCAGCTTGAACCAAATTTATTTTTCCAGTGACAACTTTATCAGCACTATTTATCGCCTTACTAATGGTATTTAATCGTTCTTTATTGGCGCCATTATCTAAACCCATCGCTCTTTCATTGCCTTCAAGAGGTTCAACATAATATACAGGTAAATAACTTTCACGATCGTTAGCAAGCACCATATCACCTGTAGCGCTTATTTCTGTAAACGTAAAATCAATGATACCGTCATCTCTGGCTTGTTTTTCATACGCATGACGTTGCTCATGCGTAATATACGGCACCCATTCTATGGCTTTTATATTTTTATAGTTGTTGAGTAATGGCGTTGCAAAGGCATTAAATTCTTGACGACTGACATAATTTGAAGCGTTATAAAACGCTTTAACGGCATCTAAAATTTGTAAATTTAAATCAATACTTTTACTAATTGTTTTAACTTTTTCTTTGCTTTCGAAGATGAGTTCTTTTTCAATTGCAGATATTTTGAGGTTTGATTCGATCATAAAAGCAGAAATACTTGCCGCAACACCAATAACACCGACAAAAATTGGAATACTGTAGACTTTCCATGTCGCTAGCTTAACTTTAACATTCCCATCTCTTCGAGTTAAACCTCTGTAATTTAGTCCCGCAAACAATAAAAACGAAAGTGTAAAACTAATCAATAAAGTTAATAAAATGGTGTTTTGTAGTTCACGTTTACCGTCGTAAATTAAGCTGTCATCAGAAATATAAGTAAAGACAATATCGGTATCTGGTAACGTTAATGAGTTTTCACGATAAATCTCGATGTGCTCAGTGCTAGTATTAACCTGTACCGAGCCTTGACTAAGCCTAAATGCTACATTTTCCTTATAATTTTGTGTTATAAATATGTCTTCTAACGGTATAGTAATTTCACTGCTTAATACCCCTTCAATGTAACCGTTATAGAGAACAGGTACTGATATTTTAAAGGTTAAAGCAGCCTTATTTTGCCGTAGCAGTTGAAAATGATAAGCGATGCTACCCTGCAGTATTTGCTCAACCCATGGTTGATCACCTGAGTAATTGCCATAAAGCTTATTATCTGTTTCTATGACCACGGTTCCTGCAATATCTTGCAAAACCAATCGGCTTTTTTTACCGCCAATAACAGAGTTTTCAAATAACTCAGTTATTGAAAGATCATTTATTTCTCCCAACATAACCGCCCCCGCTAACATCGGGTACGCAGCTAAATCTTGCACTATAGATTGTTGACTAACAACAAACCGACTAAATAATGCGGCTTCTAGAGCTAACTCATTGGCCACATCCTTCTCATGTTGATTATCCAATAAGCTATTAAATTTAGGTATCACAAAAAAAGTGCTTACGAATATAATCAATAAAAATAAACTGACAGCAAAAACCGCAAAGCTTTTAAAGGCTGAATTTTTACTCGAGTCCATATTAATAGAAGCTACAGTCATTAATTACTCATGAGAAATCAAAATTTCATCATTTTTACCAAATGACCCCATACAATAAGAATCTGGGTTTAGTGCTTCATGGGCATTCTTATTAGCTTCTAGATTAAATTCAGCAAAGGGTTTTATATAAGTTTTGATCAAGCCTTGGATTGGTTTGTCGATATTTTCTAGTGCTAAACGTATAGCATTTCTGTCTGTGGCAATATTACCCGTAAGCCCTGTTTGTTTAATCGCTTGAATTAATAACCGAGTAAGATCGTAAGCATGAATAAAGCCAACAGCAGATTTTAGATCAGCGGGTTCAGTTATTTTACCTTTTGAATGCGCAACTAATTGCGAGAATACAGCATTAGCAAATGGGCTTTGTTGAGGGTTAGTAAAAGAAAAGCAAGATTGAATGAAGTTTAACTCCAAATCTTTACGGCGTTCATATGGAATAATTTCATGAAAGTTACCACTGGTAACTCCCCAATGACTAACAATAGGTAAGCGCTTTTCATTAGGCAGATTAAGCATCTCGTTAACGATTACAGCACCTTCAACTGCATTACTGACTAAAACGATACAATCACTTTTCGCATTAACAATTTCATCGATTGCTATGGCTGCACCTTTAGCTTTTACGCTCCAACTAAAGCGTGATATCCCATGTTTTTCAATACCATGACTTTTTAGTGCTGCAGACATGGTTTTTAAATTTGCATCACCCCAAGGTGTTTTTTCGAGTAACAAATGTGGCTTTTTACATTGTTGCTGAGTCATCGCGTAATCAATAATAGTTGAACCCGCCCGACTATCATCAATCGATAACCTAAATATCCAATTCTCTTTTGACGGATAACGTGTGATAAATCCAGCAGCGGCCCAAGGCACTAGTGTTAAAGCTTTATTTTCGTTAATAAAATCTCTATTTTTTATCAACGGAGGCGAATGAATACCTGAGTAAATAACTAATGCATTAGGGTCTTTAAGAAAAGCCTGGTAATTACGTTTACTTCTAATAACATTACCGCGATGATCTAAATATTTAAACGCTATTTTATAACCATCTATTTCGTTATTAATATCACTAAAAGCAACTTCAATACCTTTTTGTATCGCTTGTGAAGATTCTTTATGATTAGAAAGATCAGCGTCAAGATAGACATATAAAGTTTTATCTTCTGCTTGTAGAGAAAATATGACGCATGATAAGAGTAATACAAATTTTTTAATTATTTTATTCATTTATCTCTCAGTAAAAATGTCATTTAATGCTAACTAATGTATTGATTCAACTTCACTGACCAAGGGAAGTTTTTTTGTTAAATTAGATATTCTAAGATCAACAATCCTTGTTTACTAAGTTATAGTTTTCTCCTAACTGTCTCCAGACTTAAGATATTAAGGCAATCTAGCCTCTGTGCTATTAGCTTACACTAAATATATCTATACCTTTATTTAATTTGATACTTTAAAGACAAGCGGTCCATATTTTCAACTTATACTATTTTGCTGTTTTCACACAGCAGTTACTTAACAACAATATAGTATAAAATTTATTAATAACAAATAATTAAGATAAACGATAATTTAGTAATCACAGATGCAAGCATCACCTACAATTTATTTAAAATTCACATAGATAATCATTAGATAGCATGTTGTGTTTTGAAACTTGTGCTTAGTATGCAGTAGTTGACTTTTCGCAGCCTCATAAACAAAAAAGCCACTCAGTTGAGTGGCTATATTAATACTGGATATAACGTGCAAATGAAGAACATAGTGATGTTCAACATTTACACGTCTATAAAACTGACAAAACTAAAGTGCCATCACAGCAATAGTTGTTGTTACTGTCCTTTAACTTCTGATAAACCATTAAATATAGCTTTATCACCAAGGAACTCTTCAATACGTAACAATTGGTTATACTTAGAAACACGGTCAGAACGACAAAGTGAACCAGTTTTGATTTGGCCAGCGGCTGTACCTACGGCTAAATCTGCAATAGTTGAATCTTCAGTTTCGCCTGAACGATGAGAAATAACAGCAGTAAAACCAGCCTCTTTTGCCATTCTAATAGCGGCTAATGTTTCTGTTAACGTACCAATTTGGTTGAACTTGATTAAGATTGAGTTACCGATACCTTGTTCAATACCACGCGCTAAAATTTTAGTATTAGTTACGAATAAATCATCACCAACGATTTGAACTTTATCGCCTAATAATTTAGTTTGGTATGCAAAACCATCCCAGTCTGACTCGTCTAAGCCATCTTCAATTGAAACAATTGGGTATTGTTCACAAAGCGTTGCTAAGAAGTCGGAAAATTCGTTAGCGGTGAATTGCTTGCCTTCACCTTTAAGATCATAAATACCTTTGTCTGCATCATAAAATTCAGAAGCAGCACAATCCATCGCTAACGTTACATCTTTACCTAATTCGTAACCCGCCGCTGCAACTGCTTCTTTTATTACTGCTAATGCATCTGCATTAGACGCTAAATCAGGGGCAAAACCACCTTCGTCACCTACAGCAGTATTTAAGCCTTTTGCAGATAATACTTTTTTAAGTGCATGGAAGATTTCAGCGCCCATACGTAGTGCTTCTGAAAAGCTTTTAGCGCCAACAGGTTGCACCATAAACTCTTGAATATCTACGTTGTTGTCTGCGTGCTCACCACCATTGATGATATTCATCATAGGCAAAGGTAATGAGTACTGACCCGGTGTACCGTTAAGGTCTGCAATGTGTTCAAATAATTGAACTTTCTTGTCCATTGCGGCTGCTTTTGCATTTGCTAATGAAACGGCAAGAATCGCATTTGCACCAAAAGTTTCTTTATTTTCTGTGCCATCTAAATCAATCATGATTTGATCGATGTTAGCTTGATCTAAAGCACTTTGACCTATTAGCGCGCTTGCAATGTTATTGTTAACAGCAGCAACGGCTTTTAAAACCCCTTTACCTAAATAACGTGATTTATCACCGTCACGCAATTCAAGAGCTTCACGAGAGCCTGTTGATGCGCCAGAAGGAGCTGCAGCTCGACCCCAAGCACCAGATTCTAGAAAAACATCAGCTTCAATTGTTGGGTTACCACGAGAATCCATGATTTCGCGAGCGATAATTTTATTAATATTCGACATTATATTCCCTATTCCTTACTAGCTGCACACGGCAGGTTATAAACATTAAATTAAATTTGTTAAAAATATTTAGCATTAAAGCTAAATATTATAAAAAAAAACCGCAGCAATTAGCTACGGTTCTCATTAGTTCGGTTTAACTTGATTGCTGCTTTTGATGCTCAAAAGCGGCAGCAATAAAGCCAGCAAAAAGCGGGTGACCATCGCGAGGAGTTGAATTAAACTCAGGATGAAATTGCCCAGCAATAAACCAAGGATGATTTGGATTTTCTATCACCTCAACTAATGTTTTATCTGTAGATAATCCCGAAAACACTAAGCCAGCTTTGCTTAATTGCTCACGGTAGTTATTATTTACCTCAAAACGATGACGGTGTCTCTCATAAATTGTTTCACTACCATATACGTCATATGCTTTGGTACCTTTCACAATGTGGCACAATTGTGAGCCTAAACGCATGGTGCCGCCTAAGTCAGATTGGGCATTGCGGTACTCAACTTTACCTTCTTCATCTAACCATTCGTTAATTAAACCAACGACTGGGTGCGGTGTTTCAGCATTAAATTCAGTGCTGTGTGCATCAGTTAAGCCAGCCACGTTGCGAGCAAAATCAATCAATGCGACTTGCATACCTAAACAAATACCTAAATAAGGTATTTTGTTTTCACGGGCATATTGTGCCGTTAAAATTTTACCTTCAACACCACGTTCACCGAAACCACCAGGCACTAAAATAGCATCTAAATCTTTAAATACTTCAACACCTTTAGACTCAACGTCTTGTGAATCAATATATTGAATTTTAACTTTTACTTGGTTTTTAATGCCTGCATGTTTCAACGCTTCGTTTACTGATTTGTAAGCATCCGGTAATTCAGTGTATTTACCCACCATACCGATAACAACTTCGCCTGACGGATTAGCTTCTTTGTAAAGCACTTGTTCCCAATCAGATAAGTCAGCTTCTGGCACATCTAAACCAAAGCGCTTCACTACAAGCTCATCAGCACCTTGTGCTTTTAGCAACGCTGGCACTTTATATATAGAGTCAACATCACGCAGTGAAATAACCGCTTTACCTTCTACATTAGTAAATAGCGATATTTTAGCGCGTTCATTCGCAGGAATAGCACGTTCACTACGACAAACTAAAATATCTGGGAAAATACCAATTGAACGAAGCTCTTTAACAGAATGCTGTGTTGGTTTAGTTTTAATTTCGCCAGCTGCAGCAATATAAGGTACTAACGTTAAGTGCATAAACATTGCACGTTCACGACCTAACTCTACACCTAGTTGGCGAATAGCTTCGAGGAATGGTTGTGATTCAATATCACCAACCGTACCGCCAATTTCGACCATAGCGATATCGTAGCCTTCAGCTCCCTCAATAACACGACGTTTAATGTCGTTAGTAATATGAGGAATAACTTGAATAGTAGCACCTAAAAATTCACCTTTACGTTCACGTGCCAAAATATCTTGATAGATACGGCCGGTAGTAAAGTTATTAAGCTTGGTCATTTTGGTACGAATAAAGCGTTCGTAATGACCCAAATCGAGATCTGTCTCTGCACCATCTTCAGTCACAAAAACCTCACCATGTTGAATGGGGCTCATAGTGCCCGGATCAACATTAATATAAGGGTCAAGTTTTAGCATGGTAACTTTTAAACCACGTGCTTCGAGAATTGCCGCTAGTGATGCTGCAGCAATACCTTTACCAAGAGACGATACAACGCCGCCAGTAACAAAAATATATCTAGTTGTCATGCGATACCCAGAGTCAGGAAAAACAGAAATTTTGCACTAAATTGATTTGGTTTTTGGCAAACAAATGAATTTAGTAGGACGGGAAAGCATTATACTGAAAAGGCATGTGTACGACAATAAGATCAATGCATCTAGTTGAACAAATTTTCACTAAAATAGTCAATATTGCACCTAAAGCTTTATTGTAACTATTGAAAAACGGGGTAAACTAATACTTTCCACTTTATATTAATTAAAAATAGATCACACTATGACTCAATTAGAAAATGTCTTACTCGCTATCGACAATATAAATTCGGCAGATACCAACACAACCTTAGTTGACGGTATTAGCCACCCAAAAGAGTTATTGTATGGTCAATATATGTCAGCTTGTTTGGACAAGTACTGGCCTAATGCCAGCGAACATTTACAAATTGCTGTTCGTGCACAACATGTAAAGCGCTGGCATTTAAAGCGAACTGACTTCGCCATTGGTAAAAAAGGCTATTTAACTTGGCGTAAAGAATTAGGTATTTTCCATGCAGCGACAGCTAAGTCACTAATGCTAGAGCAAGGCTACAGTGAGCAAGCTTCTGATATAACAGCAGCAATCATCCGCAAAGAAAACTTAAAATCGAACAGTGAAAGCCAAACATTAGAAGACGTAGCGTGTTTAGTGTTTTTGCAATTCTATTTTGATGAGTTTGCTGCCAAACATAATGAAGAAAAAATCATTCGTATTGTGCAATTAACTTGGCGAAAAATGTCAGCACAAGGCCAAGAAATAGCTCTGACTTTATCGCTACCACCACATTTAGCAACATTAGTTGGCAAAGCTTTAGCTTAGAGATTTTTACGGTTTTTAACGGTTATTTTTGAGGCGCTATTGTCAGGCGCTTCACTTAACAATAACGCTGTCTTTTGTTTTTCTGCGTTAGGTAAACGACAGATAAAAACAAAAGGCCAAGCAACTAAAGCAACCACTAAAGCCTTTGACCATATTGAAGGTAAAATATAAACAGACCACAACACCGCAAGCACCATAGACAACAAAGCAAGTACCTTTGCCCTTTGCGGTATACTGCGCGTTTTTTGCCAATGATAAATCATCGGTCCAAAAATTTTATTTGATAACAGCATGCTATGCAGTCGTGGAGACGATTTAGCAAAACATGCTGCTGCCACCAATAAAAATGGCGTCGTAGGTAATAAAGGTAAAAAAACACCCATAAACGCTAAGGCAACAAAGAGTATTCCTACTATTTTTAAAAACATAACCTTACGTAGTACCCTTGCTCAATAATCCTAACAAAACCATATATTACTTATGACTACCTAACATCACCTTACGCTATCTCTCAGTATTCCAGCTAAATAAATAAGCCCCTAAACTTAGAAATACTGCACTCATTATCATCAAAACTGTTACGTGGTAACTAATATCCGCTAATGTGGCACCTTCAGTTATTATTTTACGAGCACCTGCAACCAAATGGGTTAAAGGTAAAAATTCGGCAAACACTTTTACAGCATTAGGGGCACCTTCTAGGCTAAACCAAACGCCAGACAACAACATCATTGGCCAAGAACTTAAATTTAATAACCCGCCAATTAATTCCTCACTTTTACTTCGACTAGCGACCAACAATCCTAAGGTTATTAAACTAAATGCGCCTAATATTGCGATAATAATTAAATCAAAATAGCTACCCAGCATGTAAAAATCAAAGAACAAGTTACAACCGATATAGACTACTGACGATAAAAACATAACAATAAATAAGCGTGAAAATAGTTGCGCAGAAACAAATTCAAGCGCAGACAATGGCGTAGCTTTTAAGCGCTTTAAAACTGCATTTTTACGATACCGAACAATGACATAACCTACACCAAACAAGCAACTAAACATCATATTCATGCCTAAAATACCCGGTAGTACCCAATCTATGTAGCGAATTTTTTTGCCTTGAGTTTCTATCCGTTGATAATCTTTATGATCACTCAACAATATTTTTTCAACTAAATAACTATTCGGCGCGCCTTGGTTTACCCAATATTTTTGTCCATTAAAATCAATCAGTAAATCTATACTATGCTGCTCTAGCTTAACTTTTGCAGATGTCACCTCTTGATAATCAATAAAACTAATATATTTGGTTTCGAGAAAGCTCGATTGGCTTTGTGCTAAATCTATTACACCGACTTTATAAATTGCACGGCCGTCACCTGAGAAAATAAATGACAAACCGACTAACATTAATACCGGAAATATTAAATTCCACCCCAATGAAGAGCGATCACGAAAAAATTCAATATTTCGTGCTTTAAATACGGCAAAGAAACGTGAAAAATTCATCTAATTAATCCCTTAATGAGTGGCCAGTTAATTTTAAAAATAAGTCATCTAAATTAGGCGACTTAACATGTAAGCCCGAAAGTGAAATATTCTGTGCTAATAATAAGGCAATAGTGGCTTCAACATCAGTTGTGGTAATTTCAACCTGTTGCTCGTTAACTTGCCAGTTAAATTGCACACAAAGCTCTTGTGGTATTTTCTCTGCAGGTAAATAAATAAACACTTCATTAAAATGTTCATTGAGTAACTGCCTTGGTGTGCCGCGGGCAATAACTTGACCATGATCCATAATAAGCACGTCGTCACATAGTTGTTGAGCTTCGTCCATATAATGTGTGGTTAACACCACGGTTTTATCTCTGGCCTTAATATTTTTAATTAATTGCCAAAAATTTCGCCGTGCTTGAGGGTCTAACCCTGTGGTTGGTTCATCGAGAAAAACAATGTCTGGATCGTTAATTAAAGCCAACGCCAATAATAGCCGTTGTCGCTGTCCACCAGACAATAAGCGGTTATCACGATTTAAAAACTCACTTAAATCACATAATTCAATAAGATCTTCGTGTGGCACCGTATGTTGATAAAAAGAAGTAAATAAATTTAAAGTTTCTTTAACGGTAAGAAAGTCTTGTAAAGCGGTGTGCTGAAATTGAATACCTATTTGTTGTGACATTGAGTCATCAATAGGTTTATCGTAATAGTAAACTTGACCTTTAGTCGCTTTAATAATGCCTTCCATTATCTCTATTGTTGTCGTTTTACCGGCACCATTTGGCCCGAGTAAACCAAAGCAATGGCCTTTTTGAATAGCAAAATTAATATTGTCTACCGCAACAACATCTTTATAACTTTTGGTTAAGTTTTCAACGCGAATGACTTCTTGCATAGCACACCTCAATAATACCTATGCTGTATTCTAACGATACATTACGATTATTAATACTAGAAAAACCACACACAACACAAATGATAACAATTATCATTTGCATTTACTTGTTTTATCTATTATTGTTTTTACCAAGCCTATCAAGTCACAAATAATAAGGAACAATCATGGGATTTAGACAAGTAACCGAAGGGTGTGCCGGTAAAGTGCGAGTTGAAATACCTTCAGTTTTATTAGCACAGTTAATCAGCTCTGGCGCATTAGTGGGTAATGATTGTATATGTCTTGATAACAACGCTCGAAAAACGTTGTGGCAATCTTTACTTAACTTAAGTACTAATTTTAATAAGGTAGGGCTATAGGATGATAACTAAATTTAAGGCAGCAGATATATACTCTCTTGAGTCTTTGTTGCAAGTGTTTATCCAACGCTATAACGCATCAGCTAATAAAAAATCGCTCGAAACAATATGTGTTGGCATCAATGCCATTATTGAACATGAAGACTTTGATCTACTAGCAGATTGCCATTGTCGTTATCATAAAATGCAAATGTATTGGCAATGGCGCTATCATACCGTATGAATACATTGATAACGCTAGATTTATTTAAAGTTAATGCAAACTAATATAGTGAATTAGATGCTGATTTAATGATTTTTTACCGGTAAAGCTATACTGTTTACACACTTGCTCTATGCTATGTTTTTGTAAGATCCTGGCTATTAATGGCAGTACACCAGCATCGAAATCTTCTGTTAAATGACTTATTAACCAACGATGTAAGGCATAAATACAACTACTGAACTGCCTTTGGCCGCTAGTAAAATCATTAAGGGTCTCAGCTAATTCAGGCGTAAATTCTAACCTTTTCAGTTCAGTATTGCCGTTAAGTAACTGCCAAACTAGTTTAGCTGGCATGTCCTTAAATTCGTCAGTTAACCAGTAACTGAGTTGCAGATAAAACTGTTCGGTAAATGCATGCTGCAAATTTTTAGCATTAGGCGTTAATGCTTTGGTAACCAAACAGGAGTGCTCTCCACTCGCTTTATCTTTGCTAAAACCAACTCGCGCTAAGCTAAACCCTGCTTGCTGCCAAAACTTAACTAACTCAGAGTTTCCAGCAAAGCTTGCTCCGATAAAGTCTATGTTTTGCATAACACTATGTTGTTCAATACATTTTAAAAAATACTGACCCAAGCCCTGCCCTTGAATTTCAGGATGAATAGCAATACGCATAACGCGTTGATAGCTATAATTAAAGCTTGTTTTTATACCACAATGCATCATTAATGACTGAGGCAAAAATTGGTCCCGTAAACGGCGTTTATTTGCGAGTACCTGCTCAACAAGTATTTCATCAACTTGGCCTTCTCGCATCAACATAGCCACACCGACGATGTCACTCTCTTGTTTTAACACAAATAATGAAATTGCACTGTTATTCAAAAGCAGTTTTAAATCGCTCGGTGAAGTTTGATAGTGAGCAGTAACTAACACAGAAAAAACTTGCTGTAGTAAGACTTCACTGTTCAATAGTGTTTCGACGCTAATCAGTTCGATATTTAATGAAGACGGTAAATTAAAAGCACTGGGGTCTATTGAGTTATCATCAACCATTACCCCTGACTTATTTGATGTTAATGCATGATTGTAAGTAGGCAATTGTGCATTGAGTAAACAACTATCGAAAATAAATTTCTCGAGAGGATCATCAATAGCCCACCTAACGGGTTCGTTAATATGCATATTGCGCCAATGAGGCATTAAGCGCTGTAAAATCTGACGAAACTTAATACTAAAGCCTCGTCCTGCACCTTCATAACCATGAATAGTGGTAGAAAAAATTAAACGATGATAGATGCTTAATAATTGTTGTAGCAGATAAACTGGGATAGCTGCGGCTTCATCAACCAATATAATACTCGCTTCTGGTTGCTCTTTAAGGAGCCGGTCAATAGGGTAAAAAGTAATACAACCATTAGGATGCTCAACCTGCGTTGCAGTAACTTTTGCCGTAGGTAAGTGTTGTGCTATTTGTTGAAAAAATATCGTTAGTGCTTGCTTACTGGCGGCAGTAATTATAATTTTTAAAGGTTGCTGAGCATTTTTTAACATCTGACATGCTGCCAGTGCTAATGCGGTAGATTTACCTCGACCGCGATCTGCCGTTAATACCAAGGGCCTATCTCGATGACCTGATAGCACTTTTAGCATAACCTCAACCGCTAAAACTTGTTCTTGTGTCATACAACCATAAGGTAAAGTGCTCAAGCACTTAACCGCTGCTAATTCTCCATCGTTAATAGAGGTTTCTCTAGAAGTTGCAGGTTCTTGTAGTGTCAGTAATTTGGGAAGTAGCGCTTGTTCTTGATTAATTACATAACAATTGTCTTTACCTAATTGTTGTATAAAGCGCTGTAGAAAATAATCTTTTGACAAGCTAGTGTTGAATTGAGATGGAGAAATTATCAGTACTAAGGAGCTTCCTGCCACCAAAGTACCTGAAAGCGCAGCAAATGCATCAACATCAAAGTCACTTTCAATATTAGCCAGTTGACTTGGGATATTATTATCTACAGTAAAAACAACGAGGCTTTGTTCTGAACCTAAATATTGATTGTAAGTTTTTCGGTTAACATGAGTGAGTTGCGAAGATAAATAAATATCGTCAATATCACCATAAAAAAGCCCCGGTTTATTGAGCGTAACTTTGGTCGATTGATCAGATATAAAAACACGGTGACATGTTTCTAGCTGCCCAGTGGTCCACACTTCATCCCCCACTAAAACAATTAAGCTTCGCCAGCGTTTAGCCTGAGTAAGTTGCTGTAACTGTATGCACCAGTGATAAAAACCTTCATTTAACATTCAATTTAACCTTAATAAATATCTTGGCTTCCACCAACGGCTCTAGTCTATCAGAGCAATAACCATAGCTAAATCACTTGGCTTGGTAAATAAGCATAAAAAATCAGCAACGGGTAACCTTAAGTTAGTTTTTTATTGAAATGGAAAAATTATTAGTGGAAAATCCGACATTAGTTGGCTACTTTAAAAATATTAACCACTGTATTTAATCTCAACATGCTCAAAAGGTCACACCTTCAGAAGTTGGCTTTTAAAATTGGCATTATGAATATAAATCAGTCAATTTTCAGATATCGAAAATTTAAAATATTTTGCATGATAGCAGCAAAAAACCATTGAAATATTAACACTGGCTATCACCTTTGGGTATAGGCCCTATTTATTGTAATTGCAGCGAATACTGTAATAGCCGTAGGTATAAAAATGAACGATGATTTAAATGATGAAGATACCCCTGAGGTAGATCAAGAAGAAGAACAAGAACAATATGAAAAAGACTTGTCCAAAAGTGAAAAAGCTAAACATAATAGCGATGTAAGAAAACGTATAGAAGAATTATTAGCAAAAAAACGCCTAAAAGATTTATTAGACGATGCCGATGATTGGGACTTCTAAAACGTCGATTTTATCCTTATGTAAAGCATTACTTATGTAAAAATCTTGCAGAATTTATCCAATATATTTAATAGCTAACTATCTGTTCGTTATCAAAAACTGCTATTATTAAATTAATATTTTCGCTACGTAGAATACTTTCACAATGACTTTATTTGAAAAATTGCGCTGTTTATTAACGTTTGGTCAAGGCGTTGCCTTACCGCTTCCTGTTATTGATAATAATGCTGATCCCTTCTCATTATTTAAGCTCTGGTTTGACGAGGCCAATAAATCTGGCATTTTATTGCCTGAAGCAATGTCAGTTAGTAGCGTAAGTAAAGACGGTCAACCTAGCTCGCGCATGGTACTGCTTAAAGAATATGATCAAGACGGGTTTATTTTCTATACAAATTACGCGAGTAGAAAGAGCCAAGAGCTAAATAAAAATGACAAAATTGCTTTGTTGTTTCATTGGAATGTACTCCAACGCCAAATTCGTATTGAAGGTTGTGTGGAAAAAGTCAGTACAGAACAATCTGCCAAGTATTTTCATAGCCGCGATCGTGGCAGCCAAATAGGTGCTTGGGCCTCAAAACAAAGTAACAAAATTCAGAGTGACACAGCGTTAGCTGAGAGTGTTGATTACTACACGAAAAAGTTTGCTGGTAAGGAAGTGCCATTACCAGAATTTTGGGGTGGTTGGCGTATAAAGCCCAATTTCATTGAATTTTGGCAAGGCCGTGCCAGTCGCTTACATGACCGTGTTTGTTTTGAGAAAAGTACAACGGGTTGGGATAACTTCAAGTTGCAGCCATAATTGATTCAAAGCCAGCGTAAGGGCTAAATGTTGAGATAAAAAAAAGGGAAGCAATGCTTCCCTTTTTTGTACATGATTTTTAAACCTTAGATTAGCCGACTAGCGCTAACAAAATACCTGCCGCTACCGCTGAGCCTAATACACCCGCTACGTTTGGTCCCATAGCATGCATTAACAAGAAGTTATGCGGATTAGATTCTAAACCAACCTTATTTGCTACACGAGCCGCCATAGGCACCGCTGACACACCTGCGGCACCAATAAGTGGATTAACTTTTTCTTTTGATACCTTATTCATTAATTTTGCCATCAACACACCGGCGGCTGTACCAATAGAGAATGCTACGGCGCCCAATGCTAAAATGCCTAAGGTTTTTGCATTCAAAAATTGATCTGCGCTTAACTTTGAGCCAACACCAAGACCTAAAAATATCGTTACAATATTAATAAGCTCATTCTGTGCTGTTGAACTTAGACGATCGACCACACCACATTCGCGCATCAAATTACCTAAACAGAACATACCAACTAAAGGCGTTGCCGCAGGTAAGAAAAATATTGTCATTAATAACACGCCAAGCGGGAATATAATTTTCTCAACTTTGGTGACATGTCGTAACTGCGCCATTTCTATTTTACGTTCACTTTCAGTTGTTAACGCTCGCATAATCGGCGGTTGAATAATAGGAACTAACGCCATATAAGAATAAGCGGCTACAGCAATAGCACCGAGTAATTCAGGCGCAAGTTTTGACGCTAAAAATATTGCGGTTGGACCATCTGCTCCACCAATAATAGCGATAGCAGAAGCATCTTTCATCGAAAACTCTAAGCCAACAAAATTTAACGCTATTGCACCAAATAAAGTCGCGAAAATACCAAACTGTGCGGCGGCACCTAATAGCAATGTTTTTGGGTTAGCTATAAGTGCGCCAAAGTCGGTCATGGCGCCAACACCCATAAAAATGAGTAAAGGAAATATGCCTGTGTCGATCCCTGCATAGTAAATATAATGCAGCAAACCACCAACCTCAGAAAAGCCAGCTACGGGAATATTAGTTAAAATAGCACCAAAGCCCATAGGCACTAATAAAAGCGGCTCAAAGTTACGGGCAATAGCTAAATAAAGTAAACCACAACCAACAAGCATCATGATCACTTGGCCTAACTCAAAGTTTGCTAGGCCTGTGGACATCCACAATAATTTTAAAGATTCCATCGAGTTTCCTAGACTAAGCTTAACAATATATCGCCAACAGCAACTGAGTCACCTTCTCTGGCATGAATAGACGATATTTCACCGGCTTTTGTAGCTCTGATTTCAGTTTCCATTTTCATGGCTTCCATAATAAGAACAACTTCACCTTCTTCAACGTCGTCACCTTCATTAACCAACACTTTAAATATATTACCGGCTAATGGAGCCTTTAAAGCTTCTCCACCGCTAGCGCTTGGTGCTGGAGCAGATTTGGTTTGTTGAATATTCTCTATCGAACCACCTGGTGCTACAACGACATCATAAACCTTACCGTCAACACTGACTGCATAACTTTCAGGACCTGTGTTTGCTGAATTAGCCACAGGAGCGGATGTAGATGCATCTTTAGCTACAGGTTTTGTAGGAGCAGGTTCAAAAGCATCAGGGTTATTGCGATTTTCTAAAAATTTAAGCCCTATTTGCGGAAACAACGCATAAGTTAATACATCGTCAATAGTGTCTTCAGCTAAGGTGATATTCTTCTCAACCGCAATCTCTTGTAGCTCAACAGACAGCTTGTCTAATTCTGGATCAAGTAAGTCTGCTGGACGACAGGTAATAGCTTCTTTGCCATCAAGCACTCGTGCTTGTAGCTCGGCATCAACAGGTGCTGCAGTCTTACCATATTCACCTTTTAATACCCCGGCAGTTTCTTTAGTAATTGACTTATAGCGCTCACCGGTAAGGACATTCAATACCGCTTGCGTGCCTACAATTTGAGAAGTAGGTGTTACTAAAGGAATATAACCAAGTTCTTTACGCACTTTTGGAATTTCGGTTAACACTTCATCAAGTTTATCTGCTGCACCTTGCTCTTTTAATTGGCTTTCCATGTTGGTTAACATGCCACCAGGTACTTGTGCGAGCAAAATGCGCGCATCAACACCACGTAAACTACCTTCAAATTGCGCATACTTTTCGCGAACATCACGAAAATAAGCTGCAACTTCAGCTAACTTAACCATATCTAGGCCAGTATCACGTTGTGTACCTTCAACAATAGAAACAATTGTTTCTGTCGGCGAGTGACCGTAAGTCATACTCATTGAAGAGATAGCAGTATCAATTACGTCAATATCCGCATCGATAGCTTTCATGTGTGTAGCGACACTTAGTCCTGTAGTGGCATGACAATGCAAAGCGATAGGCAAAGATACTGTCTCTTTCAAACGCCCGATCAACTCAGCAGCATCGTAAGGCTTTAATAAGCCAGCCATATCTTTAATACACAAAGAGTGTGCGCCCATATCTTCAAGCTGTTTAGCCATCGTTAGCCAGCCCTCAAGGGTATGAACTGGGCTTTCGGTATAACTTAATGTGCCTTGTGCATGAGCACCAACTTTAACAGCGGCTTTAATTGAGGTTTCTAAGTTACGTACATCGTTCATTGCATCAAATATTCTAAAAACATCAATACCATTTACATGTGCACGCTCAACAAATTTTTCTACTACATCATCAGCATAGTGACGGTAACCTAAGATATTTTGACCACGAAACAGCATTTGTTGTTTCGTTTTCGGCATCGCCTTTTTAAGCGCACGAATACGTTCCCAAGGATCTTCACCAAGATAGCGAATACAAGAATCAAACGTTGCACCACCCCAAGACTCTATTGACCAATATCCAATTTCATCCATTTTCGCAGCAATGGGTAACATGTCTTCCAAACGCAAACGTGTTGCGAGCAATGATTGGTGGCCGTCGCGTAATACGACTTCAGTAATTCCAAGGGGCTTAGTCATGACTTTTCCTATTTCTGTGCTGAATGTTGTTGACGATATTGAGTAACAGCAGAAGATATTGCTGCGACAACTGCCGGTGAAACATTTTTACCGTCTTGTTTTTTATTATTTCTTTTACTTGAACTTCTGCTTTCAACAATGGCATCAGGATATTTATTTGCCAATCTAACAAGCACAACCTTGATAAAAACAATCAATAAGCCTAAAAAGGCAAATACAAAGACCATTCCGGATAACATTAAAGTACCCGCTTCAATAAATAACTGCTGAAGATTTTCCATTTTTATACTCTCAAGTAATATTTATATAATTAGAATAATCACTCCAATGTGTAAAAAGCAAACAAATTCTTACAAATTGATAAAATAAAGTGATGTCAAGCCAATATAGGTTAAAAAACAAGCTATTATTAGTTTTTTTTGAATGTGATTTTATACAATATGGAATATAAGAATGATTGTATAC
>NZ_JACGWF010000012.1:0-60342 GCF_014077595.1 Colwellia sp. 6M3
AGTTCGTGGTGATTTACTAGCAAAACAAGAAAAGTTAACTCTGGCCAGTGAAAAATATGCAGCAGCGCTTTCATTAGACCACAATTTTATTCAAGCATTAGTAAAATTGTACCAAATGACAACATTAGGCTTTGGTCATGAAGCATTTCAAAGTCTCACCAATGAAATTTTGAGCAAAAACGAAAATTTTCATTTTATGCGTAACCTTTTAGCAGATCATTACTTAAATATTGGTGATACAGTAAATACTAAAGTTCACTATGAAATTTTAAAAGAAGTCGAAGAACTTCCAAATAAAGCGCAAGTGTTAAATAACTTAGCAAATATTTTATTAAAGGAAGATCTAACTTTAGCTGAAAAATATGCCCTCAACGCATTAGCACTAGATGATACATCTTCCGCTATACTAGATACTTACGGGTGGATAAAAGCTTTACGAGGAGAGTTTGAAGAAGGCTTAACCTTACTTAGAAGAGCCTATACCATGAACTCTAATGATCCCGCAATTAACTATCATTTAGGCTACACATTAATGAAACTTAATCGAGTTGAGGAAGCAAAAAGAGAATTAGGCCTTGCGCTTTCTAGCGATATTAATTTTTCCGAACGAGATGAAGCTAAAGCGTTATTAGAAAGCATTAAATAACCAATATAGTTAGTTGTGTAAGATGGCGCTCATAAAACGAAGTGTAATAGGTATTTCGTTTTATGAGGCTTTATATAAGCGAGGCTTCTAGTGCAAATAAAGTATATCTCGACCAAGTTTCCCTTTCTTTAGTATCAATTACAAACCCTATAATTTCTCATCAGCTTAAAAGTACGTTTATCAATAAGTTCGCCTTTGAGCAATTTCAATTCAGTTTTATCTGTAATCCAAAAGATTAATCACCTTAGTTGGCATTATATAAAGAGTATTATTAAATTTGACATGCCTAATGTGTAATTTTTCAGTAAAGTGCTCCATAAATATAAACAATCATAAATCATACTCGTTATAAAAAAGCATAACGAGGCAAACTAGAAGCCAATTTTAAGCCATTAAACACCTTCGCTTATATAGCCCAACAATTCGTTAATAAACTGTATCGGCAGCGCTTTGAAAGCCCTTAAGCCGTAACGTCAACATATCAATTGTTATGATTATTAATAAAAGTAAATCTAGTAGAGGTATTTAGCGCTAGGTTAAAACAACTTAATATTTGTCTATTGATAGGCTCTTTACTCAGACTTATTATCATTGCAGAGCATAAAGCATTTGGCACTTAATTATTGGGGCAAAATGTTTATGAAGAAGTAACACAATTTGATGCGGAAATTTATAAAAACGTACTTTAACGCAAGCCAACGTTAACATCCATTTACACCGCATAGCCTCACCTATCAAGTTAATAAAGTACATTCTTCAGTTATCATTAACTCTCACATTTATATTACTTAAGGTGTTATTAAATAAGATAAGTTGATTTTTGCATACTACCTCATGACCCTGACACAGGTTATGTCATGAATTACATCTTGATTGAACCGAGCGTTAGCTTGTTAATACCATTTATAATGTATATATTTTTAGTGATAACTGCTCAATGGCTTCATGCATATCCAAAAAGTAAAAAAGCAGTTATAGCGCTATAAAGTTACTTTGCACACTAGGTTACTTTTTGTAAGAATATTAAGACATAAAAAAACCGGAACACCTTATTATAAAGGTTATTCCGGTCTTTATCGGTTCTAATCGAACCTGTATTTGGTGCAGATAGAGAGACTCGAACTCTCACGCCCTAAGGCACCACCCCCTCAAGGTGGCGCGTCTACCAATTCCGCCATATCTGCAAATATTTTAAAACTAGTTTGGTACGTCGCTGCCTTTTTCTGCAGAAGCGTCGCTTGCAGGTACATCAGCGTTATCAAATTTTGGTTCGACAACTGATGAATCAGCTGGAATACTTTGTTCTACTGGCACAGCTAGGTCATCAAAGTCGGCACCTGCTTTAACACGGTTTGCCGTTAGGTTACCTAATACTAAGCTGATAGCAAAAAATGCTATGGCTAAGTACGTGGTCGACTTAGTTAAGAAGTTACCAGAACCGCTTGAACCAAAAATAGTGGCTGAAGAACCAGCGCCGAAAGATGCGCCCATATCAGCACCCTTACCTTGTTGAATTAGCACTAAGCCAATCAAACATAAAGCAACGATCAAATACACTACAATTAACACTTGATACAACATTTTATTTTCCCTTTGCTGCCGAACAAATTATTTTAAATTCTTCGGCTTTTAAACTAGCACCGCCGATTAATCCACCATCGATATCAGCTTGTGCAAATAATTCTTCACAGTTACTCGCATTGACACTGCCACCATACAACAATGGCAATTTAACTGCGACGTTTTCATCAACTTTTGCGATAAATTCACGTATAAATTGATGGGTTTCCTGTGCCATTTCTGGCGATGCTGTTTTTCCAGTACCTATTGCCCAAACAGGCTCGTACGCAATAACAACATCTTTAAAATTTTCAATACCTATTTCATCAATAACGGGCTGTAATTGCGCCGCTAAAACAACTTCGGTTTGGTTTGCTACACGTTCGGCTTCACTCTCACCTATACATAAAATAGGTTTAAGTCCTGCTGTCAGTGCCGCATTAACTTTTTTTGCAACTAAAGCGCTTGATTCATTATAAATACTGCGACGTTCAGAGTGCCCTACAATAACGTAGTTAACTCCAACTTCTTGCAACATTGACGTTGAAATTTCGCCAGTAAATGCACCTTTAGTATGTTCGCTTAAGTTTTGAGCACCTAAACTAAATGCTGATGATAAATTTACACTCTTACTTGCTGCACTAAATGCCGCTAAGTAAGGAAAGCTAGGACAAACAACTACTTCAACGTTTTCGTTTAACGTTACGTTATGTAATTCTGAAACCATTGAGTTGACTAAAGCCAAACTGCCGTTCATTTTCCAGTTTGCTGCAACTATCGAAAGTCTATTCATTTATCATTCCTAAATCAAAGCGGCGAGATATTAACTAACCTGTCGACAAGATACAAGTATTTCACGCAATATCATGTTTAATTGCTCATTATTCATTCGACTTTAAACTCTATCGAACTTTTTTTCTAAAAAGCTTGTTTTACAGCGTCGGCAATCTCATTTGCTAAGGCTGTAACTTCATCATGTTCAGGGCCTTCTACCATGACACGAATCAGTGGTTCAGTACCTGATTTTCTTAAAAGTACTCGCCCACGACCCGTAAGTTTTTCATTCACGCGATCGACTGATGCTAACACTTCAGTATTAACTAACGGATCACTGTCTCCTGAGAATCTAACGTTGACGAGGACTTGTGGTAATTTAGTCATACCTTGGCGCAATTCATATAATGTTTTGCCTGAATTACATATGGCGGTTAAAACATTTAACGCGGCAATAATACCATCACCTGTAGAAGTATGGTTTAAATTGATAACGTGACCAGAGTTTTCTGCGCCTAATTTCCAACCTTTTTGTTTAAGCATTTCCATAACATAGCGATCACCAACTTTACTACGTGCAAATGGTACGTCCATATCTGCAAGCGCCAGTTCTAAGCCCATATTACTCATTAATGTGCCAACAACACCACCATCAATACTGCCATTTTGTAAATCATTACAGGCAATAACATAAACACTTTCATCACCGTCTATAACATAACCGGTATGATCAACCATCATTAAGCGATCGCCATCACCGTCCAGTGCAACACCTAAGTCAGCTTGATGCTCAACTACGGCTGCACTAATTGCTGCCATCGACGTTGCGCCACATTCGTGGTTAATATTCGTGCCATTTGGTGAAGTACCAATTTCGATAACTTCAGCGCCTAACTCTCGAAAAACGTTTGGTGCTATGTGATAAGTTGCGCCATGAGCACAATCAACTACGATTTTCATACCTTTTAATGAGTATTGGCTTGGGAAGTTACTTTTACAAAACTCGATATAACGACCTGCTGCATCGGCAATACGCGTTGCTTTGCCTAAATGAGCAGAGTCAACACAACTCATCTCTTTATCTAACTCAGCTTCAATCGCTAATTCAACATCATCAGGTAATTTCTGACCATCTTGAGAGAAAAACTTAATACCATTATCATAAAATGGGTTATGTGAAGCACTGATAACTATGCCTGCTTCAGCACGGAAGGTTTTAGTTAAATATGCAATACCTGGAGTCGGCATAGGTCCTAAAAGTCCAATATCAATACCGGCTGCAGAGAAGCCTGCTTCTAATGCAGATTCTAACATGTAACCTGAAATGCGGGTGTCTTTACCGATCAATACTTTTTTAGTGCCTTGTGCCGCTAATACGCGACCAGCTGCATAACCTAATTTCATGACAAACTCAGGTGTAATTGGATATTGGCCTACTAAACCTCTGATTCCATCGGTGCCAAAATATCTTCTTTGTGACATTTTTTATCTTCCTTTATTTCACTATGCTTATTTTATTCATCTTAAAAATTATCGTGACTGATTTATCTAGCTAATTAGCAATTATCAGTCACTGCTTTTAATATAGTTAATGCATCCACAGTTTCTTGAACATCGTGAACACGAATTATATGAGCTCCTTGCTGAGCGGCAATAATGGCGGTGCTTATGCTGCCTGCAAGCCGTTGCTCAACATCTCGATTTAATAAATTACCAATCATCGACTTTCGTGACATCCCAGCTAATATGGGTAAATCGAGTACCGAAAACTTTGATAAATGCGCAAGTAAATGAAAATTTTGTTCAAGTGTTTTACCAAAGCCAAAACCTGGATCTAAAATTATTCGCTCTCGCGCAATACCCGCACTTATACATGCATCAATTCGTTGTTGAAAAAAAACTATAATCTCGGTAATAACATCATCATAGCTTGGGCTGTTCTGCATTGTTCTGGGTAAGCCTTGCATATGCATTATACAAACAGGGATATTACTGTTCGCAACAGCAGCTAAGCAGCCATCGTTTTGTAAAGCACGCACATCATTAATAATATCAGCACCTGCCGCGATAGCAGCACTCATCACTTTAGCTTTGCTTGTATCAATAGACACTAAAACGTTAAAGCGTTCTTTGATGGCTTCTAATACAGGAATAACACGTGCAAGTTCGTCTGCCTCACTAACCTCTGCAGCCCCAGGTCGAGTAGATTCTCCACCAATATCAATAATGGTAGCGCCATCGGTGATCATACGCTGAACTTGTGCTAATGCCGGTTCAAAATTTGCAAACTTACCGCCATCTGAAAAGGAGTCAGGTGTAACATTTAAAATACCCATTACCTGAGGGGTTGCTAAATCGAGTACTGAGTTAGGGCAATTAAGTTGATTACGCACTGCATTCTCTTTTATCACGAGTTCTTTATTACTTTAACTTCTGAAACAGACTAGCGGTTTTAAAAAGTTAAAATAATAAAGCCTCAATATGCATTAAATCGTTAGATTTAACCCATTGAGGCTTTAATAATTTACTGTATCAGCTACGAAGTTGGAATGTCTGAGTTATCAGTTGAGCTTTTAGGCTCTTTAGTTTCCTTTACTTCTTCATCTTTTTTAGCTGATGGCTTGCTTGAATCGGCATTTTTGTCTGACTTATCGTCAGAGTCTTTTGCTTCAAAATCAGCCGGTAGGCGAACTTTAACTCGATTCATTAAGTCATCAACTTGCAATGCATCAATGGTTTCATATTCCATTAAAGCGTCTTTCATTGCATGAAGAATATCTTCATTTTCTTTTAAGATAGTTGCTGCTCGTTCATAGTTACGATTAACAAAGTCTTTGATTTCTTCATCAATGGCACGGGCAGTTTCATCCGACATATTTAATGATTTAGAAGATGTTCTTCCTAAGAAAACTTCACCTTCTTCTTCAGCAAATAACATTGGACCCATTTTTTGAGAAAAGCCCCACTGTGTTACCATTTTACGTGCAAGTTGTGTAGCACGCTCAATGTCGTTTGAAGCACCGGTTGATACTTTTTCAAAACCATAAATCATTTCTTCAGCAATACGTCCACCGTATAAAGATGAAATATTACTTTCTAGATGCTGCTTACTATGGCTAAATCTGTCTTGTTCAGGCAAGTACATAGTAACGCCTAGTGCACGACCACGTGGCATAATGCTCACTTTATAAACAGGATCATGATCTGGCACTAAACGGCCTACAATTGCATGTCCAGCTTCATGATATGCGGTCATTTCTTTCTCTGACTCACTCATTACCATTGAACGACGTTCAGAACCCATCATGATTTTATCTTTAGCTTTTTCAAACTCAGCCATACCTACAACACGACGCTCTGCACGTGCAGCAAATAAAGCCGCTTCGTTAACTAAGTTAGCTAAGTCAGCACCTGAGAAGCCAGGAGTACCACGAGCAATTACTGATGCTTTAACATCGTCGCCTAAAGGCACTTTACGCATGTGCACTTTAAGAATCTGTTCACGACCACGTATATCAGGTAAACCAACAGTAACTTGACGGTCAAAACGGCCAGGACGCAATAACGCTGGATCTAACACATCAGGACGGTTAGTAGCGGCAATAACAATAACGCCTTCATTACCTTCAAAACCATCCATTTCAACTAGCATTTGGTTAAGTGTTTGTTCACGTTCATCATGACCACCACCCATACCTGCGCCACGTTGGCGACCCACTGCATCAATTTCATCGATGAAGATGATACATGGTGCTGATTTTTTAGCTTGTTCAAACATGTCACGTACACGAGAAGCACCAACACCTACAAACATTTCAACGAAATCAGAACCTGAAATAGTAAAGAAAGGAACTTTAGCTTCACCGGCAATAGCTTTTGCTAATAACGTTTTACCTGTACCTGGTTGTCCTACCATCAAAACACCCGATGGAATACGACCACCAAGTTTTTGAAAGCGTGACGGATCTTTTAAGTAATCAACTAGTTCTGATACTTCTTCTTTTGCTTCATCACAACCTGCAACATCAGCAAAAGTAGTTTTAATTTGATCTTCGCCTAATAAACGCGCTTTTGATTTACCAAAACTCATTGCGCCTTTACCGCCCCCACCTTGCATCTGACGCATGAAGAATATCCATACACCAATAAGCAGTATCATTGGGAACCAAGAAACAAATATGGTCATCAAGAAACTAGGTTCTTCTGGTAATTCGCCAGATGCGTTAACACCTTGCTTAACTAGATCGTTAATTAAATCACGATCATAACCACCAGGAATAACGGTAACAAAGTTTTCACCGCTGCGTTTAATACCGTTAATAACGCCATTTCTGTCAACGTCAACTTCTCTAATCTGCCCTTGACGAACGTCTTGAACAAATTGTGTGTAATCCACTTGTTGCTCTTTGCCGCTTCCAGGGGTAAAACTTTGGAAAACAGACATTAATACAACTGCAATAACTAACCATAAAATAAGATTTTTTGCCATATCGCTCAACTTAATGACCTCTTGATAATGTTAAAAATGGTGCGATGAAATAATTCCACCTAATTTACTACAATTTAAAGCCCGTAGCCACAAGATAAACTTCACGTGAGCGAGCACGTGACGATTCAGGCTTGCGAGTTCTAACGGTTTTAAATGCGGCTCGAGCGTCTTTCATAAATTGCTCAAAGCCTTCTCCTTGGAACACTTTTACTACAAAAGCGCCATCTTTCTTTAACACCTGATTGCACATATCTAGTGCTAATTCGACTAAATACATACTGCGTGCCGCGTCTGCTGCATCATTACCGGTAAAGTTTGCTGCCATGTCAGACATAACAACGTCAATATTTTTACCATTAATTCGAGTTAATAAAGCATCTAGCACCGCTTCTTCGCGAAAGTCACCTTGCAGAAAATCTACGCCTGCAATAGGGTCCATTGCTAAAATGTCACATGCAACAACTTGCCCACTATTACCAACCACTTTCGTGGCGTATTCAGACCAACCGCCAGGAGCCGCACCTAAATCAACCACCTTCATGCCAGGTTTGATCAACTTATCTTTATTATTTATCTCTTCAATTTTAAAAACAGCACGAGAGCGTAAGCCCAATCGTTGTGCTTTTTTTACATATTCATCATCAAAATGCTCTTTTAGCCATCGAGCACTACTGACACTGACTTTATTCTTGCTCATTCAATCCACTTATATATTGTTGCTATTCAAAGGTACTTGTTTGGTAACTTGTTCACTTTACGCGTCACCAAAAAAGTAACAGGTGTATTTTAACCATAATAAAACAGAAAAGTACGGTAAAAAGCAGACAGTTTGTAAACAATATTAGTATTACAAACTAGATGGAGGTAAAATAGTGATAATTCAAGCTAACTTGTAACGAAAATTGTTAATGAACCTAAATAAAAAACAAATTCAGTATTTAAAAGGCTTAGCACACAGCCTTAAACCCGTGGTATTGCTAGGCAACAATGGCCTAACAGAAGCTGTAGTTGCCGAAATCGACTTCGCTTTAAATCACCACGAATTAATTAAAATTAAAATCCCTACGGATGATCGTGAAACCAAAGCACTTATTGTTGAAGCTATTTGTCGTGAAACAAATTCAACTAAAGTGCAAGTGATCGGGAAAACCTTAGTTATTTTCCGTCAAACGGAAGAAAAGAAAATTCGTATTCCGAAAGTTTAAGTTATTTCTATTTAGTTGAAGTTTACTTTGGCTTTATGTAAATAGTGATAAAACGCTTTGGTTTTTAAAAAAAGGGCTTATGCCCTTTTTTTGTGATCTATTTTTATAAACTTGTCATTCCAAGCCATCGTAAACCTTTATTATAAATTGTAGAGCGAATGTTATGGTATCAGTAACAAACACTACATTAGAAAAAACTAATATACAAAAAATGTAACTTGCCATACAATATTCTCATTACCTATATTTTATGAGGACTTTTAAATGATTTTGTCAGTACCTGAATTAGTCGCACAAGCTAAAGCATCAGTTAGTTGTGTTAGTGCAGCACACGCTTTCACTCAAAAAAATGCGATATTTATTGATGTTAGAGAGTCTGAAGAAACAGCCTCTTCGCCAGTAAAAAACTCAATCGCTATTCCTCGCGGTGTTTTAGAAATGAATATCACTAAATACTGTGCAGATGTAGAAACACCAATATACCTGCATTGTGCTTCTGGTGGTCGTGCGACGTTAGCCGCAGAACAATTGCAGCGTATTGGTTATAAAAATGTAAAAGCAATTAGTGGATCGCATGACGAGGTTTGTCAGGCACAAAAAAACCAGTAAACTCTAAATAAATTTGAGCTTACTGGCTTAAACTATTATTTTGCACAGTAGAGAGCAGACATTAAGTCTACTCTACTAGGCTTATTTAGTGCTGATATTAAAGATTAAAGATTAAAGGTGTTCTACGCCAATAATCTCATATTCAACTACACCACCTGGTGTTGTTATTTCAATTTCACTATCAACTTCTTTACCAATTAAACCACGGGCAATAGGTGAGTTTAGTGATATACGTCCAGTTTTAAAGTCGGCCTCGTCATCACCAACAATCTTGTAAGTAACTTCAACTTCAGTATCAATATTGAGTAAAGTCACCGTTGTGCCAAAAATCACTTTACCGGTATTAGGAATTTTTGTAACGTCTATCACTTGCGCATTACATAATCTACCTTCAATATCTTGAATGCGACCTTCACAGAAACCCTGCTCTTCTTTAGCAGCATGGTACTCTGCATTTTCTTTCAAATCGCCATGTTCACGAGCATCGGCAATATCTTTTACAATACGTGGACGCTTTTCGGTTTTTAATATTCTCAATTCTTCTTTTAATTGCTCGGCACCAAGCAATGTCATCGGATATTTTGTCATTTTACTCTTCTTTTTCTAACAAGAAAGGCGGTTTACCTATACTAAATAATAGAAGGTAACCACCTTTAGAAAATTATTCGCTTAAACTGACTTTACCGTTAATTTGTTTATATTTCAGAACAAATTAACGATTCAAGTAACTTATTTACAGCGTTTGTGTAACTCTTGTATTGAATTTACGATATTGCGATCATCTGCTGCGTGCGATTGACAAGCGGCAAATGCGGCATTCAATGTTGTAGTATATGCGACTTTGTAACGTAAAGCACCACCACGTAAAACTTTTGAATCTTCAATCGCTTTACGACCTTCTGTGGTATTAATAATGTAGGTGTACTCACCATTCTTAATTCTATCAAGAATATGTGGGCGACCTTCATGTACTTTATTAACTAAACGACAAGGTATATTCGCTTCACCAAGAATAACAGCGGTGCCGTGTGTTGCATCAATTTCATAGCCTAATGCGACCATTTGTTTTGCTAAATCAACTACACGTTCTTTATCACTATTACGCACAGATATTAATGCACGACCATCTTTAGGAACCGATACACCTGCGCCTAAGTTGGCTTTAGCATAAGCTTCTTCAAATGTTTCGCCTACACCCATAACCTCACCCGTTGAACGCATTTCTGGCCCAACTAATGGATCACTACCGTGGAATTTGTTAAACGGAATAACCACTTCTTTTACAGAGAAATAAGGTGGGATAACTTCTTTAGTAACACCTAGCTCTTTAAGAGTTTTACCCGCCATTACACGAGCACCGATTTTAGCTAATGGCACAGCAGTAGCTTTCGAAACAAATGGAATCGTACGCGCAGCTCTTGGGTTTACTTCAATTAAATACACTTTGCCGTCTTTAACAGCCATTTGTGTATTCATTAAACCAATAACATCTAGCTCAAATGCTAAGTCTGTTACTTGCTTTCGCATTACATCTTGAATTTCTTGGCTTAAGCTATACGCTGGTAGTGAACATGCTGAGTCACCTGAGTGAACACCTGCTTGTTCAATATGCTGCATTATGCCGCCAACTACCACATCTGTACCATCACAAACCACATCAATATCAACTTCAATCGCGTCATCAAGGAAGTGATCAAGCAGCACTGGCGAGTCGTTCGATACATTTACCGCTTCAGTCATATAACGACGTAAATCATCTAAGTCATAAACGATTTCCATTGCACGGCCACCTAGAACATAAGATGGACGAACCACTAATGGAAAACCAATAGCTTCGGCCTTAGCCATCGCTTCTTCTAGAGATGTTACGGTAGCATTTTCCGGTTGTAATAAACCTAAACGGTCAACTGCTTGTTGAAAACGCTCACGGTCTTCTGCACGGTCAATTGCATCAGGAGAAGTACCAATAATTGGCACGCCTGCCGCTTCTAAAGCACGAGCTAGTTTCAGTGGTGTTTGACCACCGTATTGCACGATAACGCCTTTAGGCTTTTCAATGCGCACGATTTCAAGTACATCTTCAAAAGTAATTGACTCAAAATATAATCGGTCTGAGGTATCGTAATCGGTAGAAACTGTTTCAGGGTTACAGTTAACCATAATGGTTTCATAACCGTCTTCACGTAATGCTAATGCGGCATGTACACAACAGTAATCAAATTCAATACCTTGACCGATGCGGTTTGGACCGCCACCTAAGATCATAATTGATTCTTTGTCTGTCGGGTTAGCTTCACACTCTTCATCGTAAGTTGAATACATGTAAGCTGTATCGGAACTAAACTCAGCAGCACAAGTATCTACTCGTTTGTAAACAGGGAAAATACCCGCTTTATGACGCTTTTTACGAATTTCAGCTTCACCAACACCAATTAAGTCAGCTAATCGAGAGTCAGCAAAACCTTTACGCTTTAATTGACGCAAGTACACAGGTGTTAATATTTTTAAGCCACCTTCTTCTACTTTTGCTTCTTCTAAAACAATATCTTCAATTTGAACTAAGAACCAACGGTCAATTTTAGTTAAACGATAAATATCATCAACTGATAAACCTAAACGAAAGGCATCAGCGATATACCAAATGCGATCAGAACCGGCTTCTTGTAGTTCATGCATGATTTTAGTTTTAGCACCCGGCTGAGTCACATCAACCATAGGGTCAAAACCGTTTACGCCAACTTCTAGGCCGCGCAAGGCTTTTTGTAATGATTCTTGTTGATTACGTCCAATAGACATAACCTCGCCAACTGATTTCATTTGCGTCGTTAGTCTGTCTTCAGAGCCGGCAAATTTCTCGAAGTTGAAACGTGGAATTTTTGTCACAACGTAATCGATAGTCGGCTCAAATGAAGCTGGTGTAGCGCCACCTGTTATATCGTTAGTTAATTCATCAAGCGTATAACCAATGGCAAGTTTGGCTGCTATTTTAGCGATTGGGAAACCCGTTGCTTTTGATGCTAGCGCCGACGAGCGCGAAACACGTGGGTTCATTTCAATAATAACCATACGACCAGTATCAGGACAAATACCAAACTGAACGTTAGAGCCACCCGTTTCAACACCAATTTCACGTAATACCGCAATCGATGCATTTCGCATAATTTGGTATTCTTTATCAGTTAACGTTTGTGCTGGTGCAACCGTGATTGAGTCACCGGTATGAATGCCCATAGGGTCAAAGTTTTCAATCGAACAAATAATGATACAGTTATCATTTTTGTCACGAACCACTTCCATTTCATACTCTTTCCAACCGATTAATGATTCATCGATTAATAATTCAGAAGTTGGCGAAAGGTCTAAACCACGTGTACAAATTTCAGTAAATTCTTCGCGGTTATAAGCAATACCGCCACCCGAGCCGCCCATGGTAAAAGATGGACGAATAATACAAGGGAAACCTAAGTTTTTACTTGCTGCGTGGGCTTCTTCAAGTGTATGTACAATCTCAGCTCTTGGCGTGTCTAAACCAATGGCTTTCATTGCTTTGTCGAAACGACTACGGTCTTCAGCTTTATCAATTGCATCTGCTGTAGCGCCAATCATTTCAACATTAAATTCTTTTAATACGCCTTTAGCTTCGAGCTCAAGCGCACAGTTTAATGCGGTTTGACCACCCATAGTCGGTAATACCGCACAAGGACGTTCTTTTTCAATAATTTTACGTACCACTTCCCAGTGAATTGGCTCGATGTAAGTGGCATCAGCCATTTCTGGGTCGGTCATAATGGTTGCTGGATTCGAGTTTACTAGAATAACTCGGTAACCTTCTTCGCGCAGTGCTTTACACGCTTGTGCACCTGAATAATCAAACTCACATGCTTGGCCAATAACAATTGGTCCTGCGCCTAAGATCAAGATACTTTTTAAATCAGTACGTTTTCCCATTTTCTATTCTCTCTTCTCTTGTCTAAGGGCTAAGCTTTTTTCGAAGCAACGATTAAATCGATAAAATGATCGAACAATGGTGCAGCATCTGCTGGTCCTGGGCTCGCTTCAGGATGGCCTTGGAAACTGAATGCTGGTTTGTCTGTACGATGAATACCCTGAATAGAACCATCAAATAATGATGAGTGCGTCACTTTTAAATTTTCAGGTAAGTTATCTTCATCAACAGCAAAACCATGGTTCTGAGCGGTGATCATCACAACATTGCGCTCAAAGTCTTTTACTGGGTGATTTCCACCATGGTGTCCAAACTTCATTTTAATGGTTTTAGCACCACTGGCTAACGCTAACAATTGATGACCTAAACAAATACCAAATACAGGGATATCTGTTGTTAAGAATTTTTTAATTGCCGTAATAGCATAGTCACAAGGTTCTGGATCACCTGGACCATTTGATAAGAAAATGCCATCAGGGTTCATCGCTAATACTTCTTCAGCCGACGTTTGTGCAGGTACTACGGTAAGTTTACAACCACGGTCTACTAACATACGTAAAATATTACGTTTAGCACCGAAATCGTAGGCAACCACATGAAACTCTGATTTTTCAGGTGTAATATGGCCTTTTCCTAGCTGCCAACTGCCTTCTGTCCATTGGTATGATTCTTTAGTTGAAACAACTTTAGCTAAGTCCATACCTTTAAGGCCTGGAAATGCTTGCGCTTGAGATAACGCTTTAGCAGCTTCAACACTTGCATCAGTAATATCACCGGCGATAATACAACCGTTCTGCGCGCCTTTTTCACGTAAAATACGCGTAAGTTTGCGGGTGTCTATATCGGCAATACCTAAGATATTTTTTGCTTTTAAGTAGTCGCCTAAACTTTGCTCGTTGCGAAAGTTACTTGCTAATAATGGTAAGTCACGAATTACTAAACCTTTTGCCCAAATAGTGTTAGATTCTTCATCTTCACTATTGGTACCTGTGTTACCTATGTGTGGATAAGTAAGGGTAACAATTTGCTCTGCATAAGAGGGATCAGTCAGAATTTCTTGGTAGCCAGTCATTGAAGTATTAAAAACTACTTCACCAACAGACGCCCCTTCTGCACCGATAGCGGTGCCCTTAAATACAGTGCCGTCTTCAAGCACTAAAATGGCAGATTTAGTCAATGTAACCTCCGTTAAGAAGAAAGAAAATTAATGGTCAAACAACTAATAACTTAACCATTAATGATAAAAGCGATACGTACAAAAATTGCCAAAACTTTACTCATGAACGTCATGAACTGTAAATTTTTGACAAAATCCACTTATTTTACGCTTGTAAGCTTCTTTCGTCTAGTAATAATTGTAAAAAACTCTCTGTTTTTGACGTAATTGATACAAAGACCTCAAAAACAACACTTTACTCTAAAAACCACCCGTAAATACTAACCATTTAGTCAGGTTTATATTAATTAAAGTAATTTATCTAATCTTTTAAACCTAGTACGTCTTGCATGTCATAAAAGCCGTTATTGGCTTCACTTAACCAAAAAGCAGCGCGCATAGCGCCTAAAGCAAATGTCATGCGTGAGCTTGCTTTATGGGTTAACTCTAATCGTTCACCAATATCAGCAAAGTATGCGGTATGTTCACCAACAATATCGCCAGCGCGAACCGTTGCAAAACCTATTGTTTCTCGGCTGCGCTCTTCCGTAATACCTTCTCTGCCATATACGGCTACCTCATTAAGGTCACGTCCTAAGGTATCAGCAATAACTTGGCCCATTTTCACAGCCGTGCCCGACGGTGCATCTTTCTTAAATCTGTGGTGCGCTTCAAAAATTTCTATATCAGTATAGCTACCAATCGCTTTAGCCGTAATCTCAAGTAACTTAAACAATAAGTTAACGCCAACACTGGTATTTGGAGCCAAAACAACCGGTATGCTCTTACCGGCATCCTTAATCGTCTCTACTTGTTGATCTGAAAAACCTGTGGTACCAATAACAAGCGCTTTATTGTGTTGCTTGCACCAGTTAATGTGCTCTAGCGTAGCTTCAATTGAGGTAAAATCAATTAACACATCTGCCGCTAATAATGTTTGATAATCTGTGGTTGTTTTTTTGCCAATAGCGCCAATACCCGCTATTTCGCCCAAATCAAAATTTTCGAATGAAGAACCAACTCGAACACTACCACCAACAAGCTCAACAGATTTATGCTCTATTGCTGCCTGAATTAAATTGCGGCCCATACGCCCGCTACAACCTAAAATAGCTACTTTTACTTTCATGAAAACGTATTCCTAAACGCTAATGCTATAAGCTGACTTATAAGCAATGTTAAAAGGGGTATTTAAATCAATTGATTGACTAAGCTCTTGTGACACTACATTAAATATTCGCCATTGGCCTTCTTTTAAAAGCAAATGATAAAAAGCAGAGAAATCGGTAAAAACTTCATCTTTAGAGTCAATAAACTGCCAATCAATACAAGCCAGTACTAAATCGTCTTTTAACACACTAAAACTCGACTTTAATGGCACGAAATTTTTTATCTCTGCATGACTGAGTACAGTAAATATATCTATGAACTCTCGTTTGAAGGCTTCTTCGTTATCAATTAAAACAACTTTGTCAGGTGTATGCAAAGTACATGGCAGTTGATAACACTGTTGTGTTTCTGCCATATTCTGCTGATGAAACGCCGCGATATAACGTTGAAATAATTTTTCGATAACTGTTTTTTGCATTGGTTACTTAATACCTACTGGGTATAACTCAAACTGGGTATAACTCAAACTGGGTTACACCAATTTGATTAATTAAGCTTATAAAAAAGCCCTCAACTGAGGGCTTTTAAAAAAATCTTATTTAGCTAACAACCGATAACAACTCAACGTCGAATATCAAGGTTGCGTACGGAGGAATTGCACCTTGAGAGCCACGCTCACCGTAAGCTAAACCATAAGGTACGTATAAACGCCATTTAGAACCTTCAGTCATTAATTGTAATGCTTCAGTCCAACCAGCAATAACACCGCCTACTGGAAATTCAGCAGGTTGGCCACGTTCAACAGAGCTATCAAAAATATCACCATTGATGAATGTACCATGGTAATGCACACGTACTGTGCTTGCAGCAGTTGGCGTTTCGCCTTCACCCGTTGCGATTACTTCGTACTGTAAACCTGATTCAGTTGTTGTTACTTCATCACGTTTTGCATTTTCAACTAAAAACTCTTCGCCTTCAGCTGCTTTAACTTTAGCTTCAGCTTGCTCTAGTTCTTGCATTTTTTTAGATACAATACCAAATGCTTCATTTAAATCTTCATCAGATACTTGGCTGTCAGCATTTGCAATAGCATCTGCTAAACCAGCTTGTACAGCTGATACGTCAAAGTCTTTAAAAGGGTTGTTACGAAGTTGGTCACCTAGTTGACGACCTACGCCATAGCTTACGCGTTGTTCAATTGTTTCAAATTTATTTTCAGACATTATTTAATCTTCACTTAATTTATACGATAAAAATTCGCGATACAATAGCATAAATTTCACGCCCTCTGAAGGGCTAGCGTTAGCGATTTTGTTATTTATTATAAATTTTTTATCTTTAATTGTACTTGACACGTTTTGCCTGCAATCATCTTTTACTCTATCTAACCTTCAGTAATTTTCTGATAACACTGTGTTAACACCGGGGCTGATAAATTAAATTCTTTTACTAGCATCATTGGATAAGCAACGAGTACATCAAATTCGGAGTTATTCCCCGCTGCCAAGTCTCGTTGCATTGAGGTTTCACTACTGTCGGGTAAGCGTGATAAAAAGCTCAATGTTTCTTTAATATGTTTATCGCCAAGGTTTACGCCAGATTTTCGCGCAATATCTGCATATTCATTAACAATGCGCTCTAATAAAAATGCGATATGACTTTGTGAACGAATTTCGCCTAAATTCAATTTTCTCGCAGAGGCTAAAGCTCCCCAGGCAGCAACAAGTATGTACTTTCGCCACAATGCCAGTTCTATATCACTCGTTACCCCTACACTAATACCTGCTAATTTTAAGCGTTTAGCTATTTCACTAAGCCGTTCAGTTTCATCAGTTTTCAAGGCAGTCCCCTGCTCATTCATTTTTAAAGCCGTACTATCTACTAAGGGTTTATTAATAAAAGCACCTAAAGTGATATGAGGTTTTGCGCCGGTATGATTGATCAAACCTGTAGCCGATTTTTCAGCAATAATTTTTGCTAAACCGCCAATAATATTTTCACGTGGAATGCCCTGAGCCTGCGTTATATCCGCAGCATTAACACCATTTAATAAAGGTATTACGCGGGTATTATTTACGATTAATGGTTTTATTTGTGCAAGAGCTGTATTTAATTGATAAGACTTTACGCAGAGAAATATAACATCGGCAGGTGTTGCTAAACTATTAATCGTTAAGCTTTCGCCATCAACCACATTAACATTATTTAGCTGAACATCACCTTCTATACTCTTGATCATCAATCCCGATGTTTGCATGGTTTTAAATTGCTCACCCCGGGCAACAAACGTAACATTTTCACCGTGCTGCGCTAAGCGGCCACCAAAATAACCACCAACAGCACCACACCCAACGATAACAAAATGCATCACTCATCCTTTTAGTTCTAATTTAGGGTGAAGTTTATCATGAAGATACTCAAATGATCAGATGCTTCAGGGCTAAAATTTAAATAACAACAATTTGTGATACCCATGATTTCAACTAAACTTATGGGTTGTAACTACGGTTTCATCACTATAGATGAAATTACGACATCTAATTTACAAGAACATAGATAGTATTAGAAAAACAGAAATACGTTTAATTGCAGTATTCAATTGTAGTAAGGGGTATGGAGTAATGTTTATCTGTTTTTATGAGTTTGTTCAAAAATATAATACAAACAAATAACTCA
This sequence comes from Colwellia sp. 6M3, assembly GCF_014077595.1. Taxonomy (NCBI): domain Bacteria; kingdom Pseudomonadati; phylum Pseudomonadota; class Gammaproteobacteria; order Alteromonadales; family Colwelliaceae; genus Colwellia; species Colwellia sp. 6M3. The sequence continues at coordinate 18,172 of NZ_JACGWF010000012.1, forward strand.
AGGGACATTATCATGAGCAAAGTTATATTAATTGCCTTAGCTATAGTCTTATTCAGTGGTTGTGGCGATGCCAGCAAAACATCGAGTACTGCAACAATTGATAAAACTGAAACGAGTAGTAAAGCGACTAGAGAACAAACAACTACACAAAATGATGCTATTAACATTGAAGAAACTCAAGCAATGGTATTACTTAGTGGTCTGCCAACCTTAGGTACTTCCGATAGCATCGCTATTATTGATATGGATCCCGACTCGGCCAATTTTGGAAATATACTTTATGACTACCCACTCCCCAAACTTGATGCACCTATGCACCACCTTTATTACAGCCCTAACGGACGTTTGTATGCCACGGGGCTAGGCTCTCAATGCAGCTTAGCTGAAATTGACTTGGTCAGAAACGCAAAAGCTGAGCCGATAATTAGTAATTTCGAATGCTTAAACACCAACGGACAAAATGTTGGAGAAGATATTATGTGGCATAACGTCAATGGTGAGCTAACGATGTTCGTTACCTTTATGGGCGGCTCTGATTTAACTCAAATTGACGCAGGTACGGTCGGCGTATTCAATGCCCAAACGAATGAAGTCATTAAAATTATCGAAGCAAGAAAGTCTCAAGTAGAATCAGGTCAGCCTTATATCATGTTCCCACATGGCATTTCAGCTTATGGCGATAGAATGGTAGTCACATCTTCTACTCACCCAGCCATTGCCACAGAAGTTGGTAATTCCATAACCATTATCGACTTAAACACTTTAAAACCAATAGAAACTATTGTTATTGAAGATGCCAAGCCTGTGGGCTTCCCTTCATCGCCTGTCGAAGTGCTTTTTGTTCGTCCCAGTATTGTCGAAGGGGTGGAGCCAGCTATTTTGGTTAATACTTTATTCGGTTTTGAGACTTGGAAAGTTCCTTATAACGAGAAAACTAAAACGTTTAATACGCCAGAAAAATTATATGACGGAGCTACAGCAGGTACAGCAGTACCGTTAGAGTTTTATGGTAATGAAGATGAATTATTTATCAGTCATGGCGTGCCCGGTATAGTTAAACGCTACGATTTAAAACAGTTACCCAATTTAGTATCTTCAGGCGAAGATATAAAGGCAGAAAGCGGTGCGCATCACATGATATTTTATAAAACCGCAGCCGGTCGCAAGCTCATTGCCGTACAAAACAATTTGTTAAATTTAGGTGACGCTAAAGACAATGACCCCACCGACATAGATTTTCTCGTGAAACTAAATCACCACTCGGTCACCGTGCATGATCTTATTACGGGCGAGCGACTGGGCGAAATAAACTTCAAAGAAAAGTACAAAAAAGGTATCGATAATATTGAAGCATTATTTGGCTCAGGCTTTACGCATCATCATTAATTGTCATGAAAATCACCGCAATAGTTGTCGCCATCGCTTTTCTATTTATAGCGGCAACTATTTACAACTTACAAAATAAAAAGCCGACCACTCACCTTGTCGAATTCACGGCACCTTTTATATTTGGCCGTTTTACCGTGCCAGAAAGTAATCCTTTAACCCAAGAATCAGTACTACTTGGCAGAAGGCTTTTTTATGATCCAATATTGTCTAGCAACAAGAAAGTGTCTTGCGCGACCTGCCATCAGCAAGCACTTGCCTTTACTGACGGTTTAAAAACATCCGTAGGCGTGTCAGGAATTCCTCTTGCTTTCAACTCCATGAGCTTAGTGAATTTAATGTGGGGACCCAAGCATTTTTTCTGGGATGGTCGTGCTTCATCTCTTGAAGAACAAACAATTATTCCCATTACACACCATGATGAAATGGCGCGTAATATCGAAACACTGATCGTTGATTTAAATAATGATAAGACCTACAAAAAGCTATTTAAACAAGCTTTTGGAAATATAAGTGCACAAAATATAGCGAAAGCCCTAGCAAGCTTTCAGCGAACATTGATTTCGGCTAATTCACGATACGACCAATATTTACGTGGCGAAATACCTCTTACCGCCATAGAAGAACAAGGTCGTAAGCTTTTTATGGCCCATCCTGATACTAAAGTGGTATTACGTGGGGGAAATTGCATTGATTGTCATAGCCAATTTCTCACCAGCGGCTTTGGCACTATGTTTGATGGCTTTAGCAATAATGGCTTAGATAATGATCAAACATTACAACCTGGCTTATTTACGTTAACGCAAAATGAAGCGCATCGAGGCTTATTCAAAGCACCCACATTACGCAATATAGCGGTTACATCTCCATATATGCATGATGGCCGTTTTGCTACTTTGCATGAGGTTTTAGCGCATTATAATGGCGGCATTAAGCGCAGTAAAACACTCAGCCCATTAATTATTGAAGCAGATAATATTCCAAAAACACAAAACGATCATATTAGCTTAAACCTCAATGATGATGAAGTAACCGCCATTATTGCATTTTTACATACACTAACTGATGAAGAATTCTTAGCTAACCGTGCATTTTCAGACCCTTTTATCGCCGAGAATAGTGATGACTAAATATAACAACAGCAAGATTAATAAGAGCAAAGTGTTTTTTAGCCTATTAATGCTAGCACTTGTATTAGTGGTGATTTCAGTTTGGCTTCGCCCTTCTCCACAAGACTTAACTTTGCGCTTTCACCCCTTTGTTGGCAATAAACCTTTGGTGCTGAACACTCAAAGCTATAAAAACCCCGGTGGTAATGGCGAATTTTCAATCAGAGATTTTCAGTTATTCATTAGTAATATTCGCCTAAGCTTTCCGGCTAAAAGCCTTACGGAACAAGAGAGCTATCATCTTGTTAGATTTGACGGGAATAAGGCTTTCGACCAAATTGTTATCCCCAAAATAGAAATTAGTAACCTTAAACAATTAACCTTTGGTGTTGGTATAGACCCAAAAGCAAATGGCTCACTTATGTTTTCAGGTGATCTAGACCCAAACAGTAGAATGGCCTGGAACTGGCAAGTCGGTTATAAATTTTTGTTATTAGAAGGTACGTTAACAATAGATAACAGCCAACTTCCATTGGTTTACCATATTGGCTTCGACGAAAGTTATACCGAGCTCAATTTTGACATACCTAATAAAATCATGACAACAAAGGGGGTTATTAACTTTAAAGTTGATCTGTTGCGTTTATTTCAAAAAACCCATCCCGCAAGTAAAGAGTTAATAAAAATAGAGTCACCAATAAGTGTTGAATACATTGATATGTCTGAAATGCCGCATGTAAAATTTTATCCCAAAGATGTAAAAGCACTTGCCGAAGGCTTTCATGATTTTATTAGTCTTATGTAATTTTAATTGGTACAAAAAAAAACATCATATTGCTCATATTCTAATTCGCTATTGTTAAATTATTACAATTTACATTGGCAAATTTTAACTTAATAAATTTTTTATAATCCGCTAATAATCACTGTCTATACTTATATTTAATATATTTATATCACAGCCAGAGATGCCAAGTAACTTTATGTATTTTTGACTGTGAAATTTAAAATTTTATACGTTTTTATTATATAAGAAAGCCTCTATTAACATCACATTAACTATGAAAAACAATAAATCCGTTTAATTGAAAATAAATGAACACTATAACTGTCTGAATAAAAACAAATATAAAATTTAATTCAAATATACCGCATGTTTTTCGAACAAACTGGTTGACGACAAAAACTCCTCGTGGGAATATGACCATGCATTGAGCAATTGCCCTAACCGGACTTTATGCCAATCAATAGAAACAATGTAAAAGCAGTAGAATTATTAATAAAATATAAAATATTCATACTTTGCTCTTATTCATACTTTAGTTTGAATGAGGTATAAAAAAACTAACTCTGCCATTAGGTAGAAAGGGGAAATATACATGTCTAACTCAAAAACACACAAAGCTCTTAACAACAAGTCAACATCGAAATTTGGTAAACTAGGTATGCTTGCTGCAGCGGTAATGGCAGCATCATCGCCTGCATACGTGCAATCTGCTGAATTTCTAGATGGTCTTGCAGAAGTTAACTTTTTAGCATTACAAAATTACCAATCAATTCAAGCAAAAGAAGGAGCTTTTCGTCCTGTTGATGAAGAACAATCTTCTGGCTTTGGTCGTTTAAGAGTAAACTTACAACTTAAGTTTCACATCAACGAGCATATCGTAGCCGATGTCGACATTGCAGAAGAGCCAAATGATTTCGGTAACAACGGTGACCGAGATTTTGCCTTTCACCAAGATTTTGCAGGTATCGAATTTGAATTACTTGGCCTAAGCGGTCAAGCACGTGAAAACGCAAACCTAACACTCCGTTTAGGTAACATTGGTGCAGCTCCTTTCCAATTTAAAGGTTTTCAAGATGGCGCTGATAACCAAGGTAATGCCTTAATTGGTAACGGTATCACTGACTATGCAACAGCAGAAAATGGCATGCAATTAAGCTACAGCGAGTCTTATGATAGCGGTACTATCCGTGGCTACAATGTTGCAGGTCATATTACTACTTCAAGTTTTGGCGAAGCTTTCCAAGAAGATCGTGGTTTCAATTACCGTATTCAAGGTACGCTTGAATTTGAAGGTGGCTTTAAAGTAGGTTTAAATTATTTCCAAGCTAATCAAGGCGATCAATTACGCTTTGAAAACGGCGTAGCAAGCTTGGCTGGTGTAACAACAACTAATTACCGCTTTGGTGATGGTGAAAACTACAACTTCTCTGCTGGCCCTTCTAGCGAACGTGATACACATGTAGGCGTAATGCCTGGACTAGAACAATCTATTATTCAGTTAAACTTAGCATATCAACCTACCCCTGATACCAGTGTTATTTTAATGGTTGGTAAATCAACTGATGATTACACTTTCGCAGATGCTGCAGGTAATGCAGTAGCGGGTGTTACATACTTCGGCGATAATGGCGTTGCTGATGCTAACGGAACAACCTTTGATTCAAATACCGTAATTAAAGGTGATACTTCTGTTGAGTACTATACCATTGAAGCACAACACTACATTATTCCTAACAAATTCTATGTAGCAGCTCGTTACTCTGATGCTGAAAACACTTCAGATTTAATTGCACAAACTGACAACAATGTAGAGCGTATTCAAGTAGCCGCTGGTTACTGGTTCAATGACAAAACATTATTAAAGTTTGAATATGTTGATCAAGAAGAAGGTGTTAACTCAGGCGGTCAAATCGGTACAGGTTTTGACGGATTTACGTCAGAAATATCGGTTAAGTTTTAAGTTATCTGCCAACTTAAGTTGGCTAATTTAACTTAGTAAGTAAGGGGCTTAGCATTGTAATGCGGCTCCAGTCTACCTAGACTAAAAAAAATTAAAAATACAATAACAGTCTCATTTATCACCCTTAAGTGAGACATTAATTTTGAATATGGGGAATACCAGATGATGAACAGATTAATTATGTTGGCTTGCGGCGTTATGACCATGAGCGCTGCTGTTTCAGCAGAAACAATCACTATCGCTACGGTAAACAATGGTGACATGATCACCATGAAAGAACTTAGTAGTGATTTTACTGACAAAAACCCGAGCATTGAACTGAAATGGGTAACACTAGAAGAAAATATTCTTCGCCAACGTGTGACAACTGATGTTGCTACACGCGGTGGGCAATATGATGTGATGACCATAGGTACATATGAAGTTCCAATTTGGGGGAAACAAGGTTGGTTAACAGAGCTTGATAAATTAGGCGCTAACTATGACATAAAAGATTTACTCCCTGCGATTAGCAGTGGTTTAACCTTTGATAATAAACTATTTGCTGCACCATTTTATGGTGAAAGCTCAATGGTAATGTACCGCACTGACCTTATCGAAAAAGCCGGTCTTAAAATGCCTAAAAGCCCAACTTGGGATTTTATTCGCAAAGCAGCAAAAGCAATGACGGATAAAGAAGAAGGCATTTACGGTATTTGTTTACGTGGTAAAGCAGGTTGGGGTGAAAACATCGCACTTATTACCGCTATGTCTAACTCATTCGGTGCTCGCTGGTACGATGAAAACTGGAAACCACAGTTTGACACGCAAGAATGGCATGACACATTACAATACTATGTCGATATTATGGAAGAATCGGGTCCTCCAGGCTCTTCAGCAAACGGTTTCAATGAAAACTTAGCGTTATTCCAAACAGGTAAATGTGGTATTTGGATTGATGCAACCGTTGCTGGTGCATTTGTTACTAACAAAGAAGACTCTTTAGTCGCTGATAAAGTAGGTTTTGCTTTAGCCCCTCATAATAATCTAGGTAAACGTGGTAACTGGTTATGGGCTTGGACTTTAGCCGTACCTGCAAGTAGTAAGAAGTCTGACGCTGCAATGAAGTTTATTAGTTGGGCAACGTCTAAAGAATACACTGAATTAGTAGCAGACAAAAAAGGTTGGGTAAATGTTCCTCCAGGAACAAGAGCTTCACTTTATAAAAATCCTGAATATATGGCTGCAGCTCCTTTTGCACAAATTACTTTAGATTCAATTCAATCAGCAGACCCTAAAAACCCAACCGTAAAACCGGTTCCTTATGTCGGTGTGCAGTTTGTTGCTATCCCAGAGTTTCAAGGAATAGGAACAGCAGTTGGACAACAGTTCTCTGCAGCATTAACTGGAACAATGACAGTGAAAGAAGCGTTAGAAACTTCTCAACGCCTAGTTGAACGTGCAATGAGAAAAGCACGTTATCCGAAATAGTTCATTGGTTATTGGTGGGTAAGCCGCAAGTGCTTACCCAATTACTTACTTTTAAAAGGTCTCTGTGATGGCGACAACAAACTCACGCACACTCGCTCGGTTAATGTTATTTCCTTCAGTAGTTTTGCTGTTGGCTTGGATGTTGGTGCCGTTATGCATGACATTGTATTTTTCGTTTTTAGATTACAATTTGCTTACGCCCGGAAATAATGAATTCATCGGATTTTTAAACTATGAATTTTTCCTAACAGACCCAGCATTTCTTACTTCATTTTTTAATACAATCTTACTTGTTGGTGGTGTTTTATTGATCACCCTAGGCGGTGGTATTGGTTTAGCAATATTGCTTGATCAAGCTATATGGGGACGTAACTATGTCCGTATTATGGTACTGGCGCCATTTTTCGTTATGCCGACTGTTTCGGCTCTCGTGTGGAAAAATATGTTGATGAACCCTGTTAATGGTTTATTCGCTCATTTTGCCGATTGGATTGGCGTTACCCCAATAGATTTCTTTGCTCAAATACCATTATTGTCAATTATTATCATTGTTTCATGGCAGTGGTTACCTTTTGCAGCGCTAATATTACTGACTTCAATTCAATCATTAGATCGTGAGCAACTTGAAGCAGCAGATTTAGATGGTGCTGGACCATTCAGTAAGTTCTATTACATCGTTATGCCTCATTTAGGGAGAGCAATTACCGCGGTAATTTTAATAGAAACCATATTCTTACTGTCTATTTTCGCTGAAATTCTAGTAACGACTAGCGGTGGACCAGGTTATGAGTCAACCAATATTACCTATCTAATTTACACACAATCATTACTACAGTTCGATGTAGGTGGTGGTTCAGCAGGTGGCATTGTTGCCGTTATTATCGCCAATATAGTTGCAATATTCTTAATGCGATTAATTGGTAAGAACTTGGAGAATTAAGTTATGTCGATAAATAAGAGTCATAAATCAAAATTAATTTATACCTTTTTAGCTTGGACAATCAGTAGCTTAATATTTTTCCCAATATTATGGACCTTGATCACCAGCTTTAAAACAGAAGCCGAAGCTATATCTTCTAGCCCAAGTTTATTCATGTTTGACTGGACATTAGAAAACTATGAAGACGTGTTAGCACGCTCTCCTTACTTTAACCATTTTTGGAATTCTATCGTGATTTCATTGGGTTCAAGTATTTTAGGATTGTTAATTGCCGTTCCAGCCGCTTGGTCGATGGCATTTGTCCAAACTAAGCGCACTAAAAACTTATTAATGTGGATGCTTTCAACCAAAATGTTACCGCCAGTAGGTGTGCTTATTCCAATTTACTTGTTGTTCCGTAATTTTGGTTTACTCGATACTAAAATAGGTTTGGTGATTGTGATGACCTTAATCAACTTACCTATCATGGTGTGGATGCTATATACCTACTTTAGAGAGATCCCAAGTGAAGTACTGGAAGCGTCAAGAATGGACGGCGCAACTATCGGCGAAGAAATATTATATGTTCTGTTACCGATAGCCTTACCCGGTATCGCTTCAACATTATTGTTAAATGTAATTTTAGCGTGGAATGAAGCTTTTTGGACCCTCATTCTAACCGCCGCAGATGCAGCGCCGCTAACCGCATTTATCGCCAGTTATTCAAGCCCAGAAGGCTTATTTTATGCCAAGTTGTCTGCAGCGTCAGCAATGGCCATTGTGCCAATTTTAATACTTGGTTGGTTTAGTCAAAAACAATTAGTGCGTGGATTAAGTTTCGGCGCAGTTAAATAGGAGATTTGAAAATGGGTAGTATTAATTTAAAGCAAGTAACTAAAGATTTCGGTGATGTAAGCGTAATTAAGCCAATTGATCTAGAAATTAAAGACGGCGAGTTTATCGTATTTGTTGGTCCATCAGGTTGTGGTAAATCAACATTATTAAGAATGATTGCTGGCTTAGAAGACACCACAAGCGGCAACATAGAAATTGATGGCGAAGATGCTACAGCTACACCCCCAGCTAAACGAGGTTTAGCTATGGTATTTCAATCTTATGCTTTGTACCCGCATATGTCGGTGCGCAACAATATCGCTTTTCCATTAAAGCGTGCAAAAGTGAGCAAAGAAGAAATTGAAAGCAAAATTGCTAATGTGGCAAAAATACTCAACTTGTCTGATTACCTAGAGCGTAAACCTGGGCAATTATCAGGTGGCCAACGCCAACGTGTTGCCATAGGTCGCGCCATTGTACGTCAGCCTTCTGCATTTTTATTTGATGAACCTTTGTCTAATCTAGATGCGTCTTTGCGCGTTAATATGCGTTTAGAGATTTCTGAGCTACATAAAACACTAGCAACAACCATGATTTATGTAACCCATGATCAGGTTGAAGCAATGACAATGGCCGATCGTATTGCGGTATTTAATGCTGGGATAATCGAACAAGTTGGCAGCCCGTTAGAGCTTTATAACACCCCTGTTAATAAGTTTGTTGCTGGATTTATTGGTTCACCAAAAATGAATTTTATCGATATTGACCCGGTAGATGGTGACCCAACTTGCAGCTTAGGCATAAGACCTGAGCATCTTAACATTTCAACAGAAGAAGGCATGTGGGCAGGTAAAGTGGGTGTAATTGAACACCTTGGATCAGAAACCTTTTTACATGTGCATATTGAAGGCAGCGGCACCTTCACCGTTAAAGCCGGTGGTGATTGTCCTTTTGTTTATGGCGACAAAATTTTCCTAAGTGCTATGGACAACAAAATGCTTCATTTTGATGCCGCTGGTGTCACTTTGCCACAAGCACACGCTAGCATTATTTCTATATAGCCTGTTGGAAACTAAGAGCAAATACCTATGTCAATTAAGCTAAACAATCTTACCCTTGATACGCTGCCAAGTAAGGTTAAAAAACCTAACTACAGCAGAGAATCTCTATCACCTGGGATCATTCACATCGGTGTCGGTAATTTTCATCGTGCGCATCAAGCGATGTACATGCATAAATTATTCAACACCGGAGTAGCTCACGATTGGGCCATTCGTGGTGCCGGTATCAAGTCATACGATGCCGCTATGCGCGATAAACTAATACAACAAGACTGGTTAACTACCGTTGTTGAATTAGATGATAAAAATCTTACCGCTCAGGTAACTGCAGCGATGACCGATTTTATTGAAAATGATGCAGCTACCTTAGTTGCTGCGCTCAGTGAAAGCGAAATTCGTATTGTATCTTTAACCATTACTGAAGGTGGTTACTTTATGGATGATAAAACAGGTGCATTTAACCTGGCTCATCCAGAAATTCAAGCCGACATTGCTAATGTCGACTCCCCTTCTACGGTATTTGGTTTAATTATTGCGGCACTTAAAAACCGTCGCACGAAAAAAATTAAGCCTTTCACGGTGATGTCTTGTGACAATATTCCACACAATGGTGATGTTACACAACGTGCTGTTAATGAAATGGCCAAGGCAATTGACCCTGAATTAGCAAATTGGATCAGCAAAAATGTTACGTTTCCCAACTCAATGGTTGACTGCATTACGCCAGCGACATCAGCACAAGAGCGTGAACGTTTAAAAACATTGTTTGATATTGAAGACCAAGCGCCAGTTTTTTGTGAACCTTTTAGACAATGGGTACTAGAAGACAATTTTGTCAATGGTCGCCCCCCTTTAGAGGACGTCGGCGTAGAGTTTGTCAAAGATGTAGCCCCATTTGAATTAATGAAATTGAGAATTCTAAATGGCGGACATGCATCTATTGCCTATCCTGCGGCACTATTAGGTATTTCGTTTGTACATGATGTAATGGCTGATCCAATGATCAGTCAATACCTTAAAAAGTTAGTAAGTGAAGAAGTTATTCCAACGCTTGCACCCGTACCTGGTGTTAGCTTTGACGAATACTTTGCGATAATAGAATCAAGATTCGCTAATCCGGAAGTACGCGATACTGTGCCTAGGCTTTGCCAAGATGCATCAAACCGTTTACCAAAGTTTATCTTGCCAATTATAGCGGCTAACATAGCAAGTAATAGAGACTGTAAAGGCCTCGCACTTGTGGTTGCTTTATGGTGCCGTCTTTGTTTTGAAGGCGGTAATACTGAAAGTGATTTTACGCTTGATGATCCGCAATCAGCAAGGTTAATAACACAAGCCACTTTAGCTAAAGACAATGCGTCAATATTTCTACAAATGAATGATATATTTGGAAATCTTGGTAATAACGATAACTTTGCAAAAAACTTTACCTTTTGGTTGGAAATGCTTTGGGATGTGGGTACTCTTGCTACTCTAAAGCACTATTTAAAATAACAACACAATAGGAAGTACAAAGATGACTAAATCTAAGCCTTTATCAAGCAGTAATGCTATAAATTTGGTCATCTTTGATTGCGACGGTGTATTGGTAGACAGTGAAATACTCAGTCAACGTGTATTACTTAGCATGCTCAATGAGCTAAGTGTTGTGGCGTCAGAAGAGTATTTCCTTACTAACTTCTTAGGTTTTAATTTCGAACATGTTACCGCTAAGGTTTTAACTGACTATGGTGTAACGCTAACAAGTGAGTTTCGACAACGTTATCGTGAAGCACTGATAGAGACTTTTGCCCAAGAACTGCAAAAAACCGAACAATTAGAGTGGCTATTATCTCAACTTAACGTCAAAAGTTGTGTTGCAACTAGTGGTAGCCCTGAAAAAGTCAAACATTCATTATATTACACCAAACTTGATCAGTATTTCGATGGTCGTGTATTTACCTCATCTGAAGTAAAAAATGGCAAACCAGCACCCGATTTATTTTTACATGCTGCAAACAAAATGGGCGTAGCGCCTGAAAACTGTTTAGTGATTGAAGATTCAAACGCAGGTATCCGTGCTGGATTAGCGGCCAAAATGCATGTCATACGATATGTGGGTGCTAGTCACTTGAAAAATAGAGATATTACTACTCAAATACCTGACGATGTTAGTACAATAGGACATTGGAACCAGTTATTTGAGCAAGTACCTTCACTTAGTTCATCAATTGGAACGGAGAAGTAGACGGTGTTAAAAAGATCTAATGCAGAAATCAGAAAGCTAGACGACGCAGCTAAAGCTGGCTGGTTGTATTACGTTGCTGGGCATACCCAAGAGCAAATAGCGAAAAAACTCAATGTTTCACGCCAGTCTGCACAACGTATGGTTGCCTTATCGGTAAGTGAAGGCTTGATAAAAGTAAGGCTTGAGCACCCTATTGCTAAGTGCATGGATCTACAAGTTAAAATTAAACAGCGATTTGGACTGAAATCTTGTATTGTTGTGCCAAGCGCTGACGGTGAGTCTTCTTCAACACTCGGCCTAGCCCAAGCCGGAGCGAGTGAAATAGAGTTACATTTAAAATCGCCAGAGCCTAAAGTAATCGCAATGGGTACTGGTCGTGTTTTACGTGCTTGTGTGGAAGAACTCGCGTTATTGAATTGTGAGCAACATCAAATAGTCGCATTGCTGGGTAACATGGCAATGGATGGTTCTGCTTCGTCCTATGACGTTGTTATGAGAATGGCTGAGCACATTAACGCTAAACATTACCCAATGCCATTACCTGTACTGCCAAGCAGTAAAAAAGAAAAAGAACAGTTACACGCACAACACTATATCGCGAGTAACTTAAAGTTAGCTGCGCAAGCAGATGTGACTTTTGTCGGCGTTGGCAATTTAGCCATTAACTCGCCACTTCATATAGACGGTTTTGTTACCCCTGAAGAACTAAAAGAATTACAAACTAAAGGTGCAGTCGGCGAATTAATTAGTTGGGTTTTAGATATCAACGGTAATTTAATTGACTGTGCCGTTAACGATCGTGTTGCCAGTACACCGCTAAAAGTAAACTCCGATAAAGCGGTATATGCCATTGCTGCTGGAGAAGAAAAAGTATTTGCCATATTAGGCGCACTTAGATCAAAATTAATTAATGGTTTAATAACGAATGAATACACAGCTGAACGTTTACTGAGCATAGATTAGTATTAACTGTATTTAATGTTGTATCAAAAGTTAAAAATTAACCTCCACTAATAACAAAATAGTAACGCGTAAAATAAGGAATTAAAATGACATTTAAAGTAGCGGTTTTCGGTGAAGCTCTATTTGATATGATTGAGCAAGAAAATGGCGATTACCGTCCTTTTATTGGTGGATCACCTTATAATGTTGCAAGAAGTTTTTCTAGACAGGGGCTCAATTGCAGCTACCTTTCTCCAATATCTAATGATAGCTTTGGAGATAAAATTTACAATTCGGCAACCATTGAAAACATCCATATGCCACAGAATAACCGCTCTTTTCAAGCCACATCATTAGCATTAGTTTATAAAAATGAACAAGGTAACCCTGATTATAGGTTATATCGTAAGTCTGTAGCCGATTTAGATATAAGTGCTGATAGATTATTAAGTAATTTACCTGAAGATTTAGACCTTTTTCATACGGGTTCTTTAGCGCTTGTACCTGAAATGCTTGACGTATTAATTCCTGTAATGACTGCATTGAAATCTAAAGGTGTAAAAATTAGTATTGATGTAAACGTGCGCAAAGGTGTTGAAATTGATCACGCAAAATATGTTAGCGCTATTGCACAATTAATTACTTACGCAGATATTGTTAAGGTCAGTGACGAAGATTTACTTTTACAAGACTTAGTCGGTGATCCTCAAGAGCTTGCAAGTAATATGCTTAAAGATATGACCAATGGAATGGTAGTGCTAACATTAGGTGAAGATGGCGCTCATATTATCACTGAAAATATAAATATTAAGCAGGCAGTTTATAAAGCAGTCCCTATGGGTGACACCGTAGGTGCAGGAGATACTTTCTTTTCATCCATGCTGGCTCAGTTATTACGAGATAATGCACTAACCCCTGCTGCTGAGAAAGAACACTTAGCATATGCATTAAAATATGGTTCTCTTGCAGCATCAATCAATGTGTCTAAAATTGGTTGTCAACCGCCAACACATGCAGAAGTATTAAGTAAATTAGATGAGCTCTGCTGCGCGTAAAGCTAAGCTAAACTGAAATAAATTATTTTAGTTACCTACTCATTTATTTTTTGAAACAAACTTAAATTTTATAAGGCTTATTAAACATGTTAACTAATTCTCTGGCATGGCAAAACTTACAAATTCATTACTTAGATAGTAAAACAATTCATTTAAAGTCTTTGTTTCGAATTGACCCTGAAAGATTTGATAAATTCACCATAACAGCATCAGGGCTCACCCTAGATTACTCAAAAAACCATTTAGTACCCGAAACAAAAAAATTGTTGGTTGATTTGGCCGAGCAATGTGGTGTTAAAGAAAAAATAGAGCAGATGTTTTCTGGTGCGCCAATTAATACCACTGAAAACCGCCCTGTTTTACATACCGCTTTGCGTAACTTTTCTGATGAGCCGGTTTATGTTGATGGCGAAAATATTATGCCATTGGTTAAAGGTACCTTAGAAAAAATTAAAACCTTTGTTAATGATGTTTCGTCTGGTGCTACAAAAGGTTATAGCGGTAAAGCTTTTACAGATATTGTGGCTATTGGTATTGGTGGGTCATTTTTAGGGCCTAAAATCATGTCAGAGGCATTAAAGCCTTACCGCCAAAAACATTTAAATGTGCACTACGTTGCCAATGTTGACGGTTGTCATATTCACGATGTGTTATCGACTTTAGATCCAGAAACCACCTTAGTGATCACCTCATCAAAAACATTAACTACTCAAGAAACGCTGAGAAACACTGAATCGGCGAAAGAATGGTTTTTAAAACAAGCTAAAGTTACTGATATTGAACATAACTTTGCCTGCGTTTCGAGTAATATTAAAGCGGCGAAAAGCTTTGGTATTAATGAGAAAAATATATTTCCAATGTGGGATTGGGTCGGTGGTCGATACTCTATTTGGTCAGCCATTGGCTTACCGCTTGCCATAGGCATTGGCTATGATAATTACTTAGCGTTTTTAAATGGCGCGTTTGAAATGGATGAACATTTTAGACAAGCCCCTTATGAAGAAAATATGCCGGTAATTATGGCGCTTCTAGGTGTTTGGTATCGAAACTTCCATGGTGCTCAATCGCAAGTATTATTGCCGTACTATCATTATTTACGAGGCTTGCCTGCCTACATACAGCAGCTTGATATGGAAAGTAACGGCAAATCGGTTAATTTAGATAACCACGAAACTAATTACGATACAGGACCAATTATTTGGGGTAGTGAAGGTACAAATGGGCAACATTCATTTCATCAATTGATTCATCAAAGTAAAACGCCAATTCCTGTCGACTTTATTTTGCCACTGAACCCGCATGTTGATATTTCAGATCATCATGACATGCTCATTGCTAATTGCTTGGGTCAAAGCCAAGCGTTAATGGAAGGTCAATCACAAGAACAAGTGATTGCAGCCATGACTAAAGCAAAATGTAGCACTGATGAAATAAGCTATTTGTCATCTCATAAAGTCATGAAAGGTAACAAACCTAGTAATACCCTATTAATGCCAAAATTAACCCCTAAAGCTTTAGGGAGTCTGATTGCTTTATATGAGCATAAAGTATTTGTGCAAGGTGTGATCTGGCAAATAAACTCATTTGACCAATGGGGTGTAGAATTAGGTAAAGCACTAGGTAATGAAATATTTAGTAAGCTTTCTAATATTGATATGCCACTTAATATGGATGGTTCAACTAAAGGCTTGATTAACATTTGCCGTAAAAGACGCACCATCAGTTAAATAAGCACTAAGTAAATAGAACTTTTAGCCTCTGTAACTCATTTGTTATAGGGGCTAATTTAATTTTCATGTCGCAATAAATGTTCATCAATACTATCGATTGTTAACCCCTCCACTTATCTATTTATAAATATGTAAGCTAGTACAATAAAAATAAGATTAATGGCTGTGCTCTTAACCTTTCCAACAAAATTAACACTCACAATACCTCGTTAAAAAGTGCATTAAAATAGTAATAACACAGTAATAAATTGTCATTAATATGGATAATTAGGTAACCTCAAATATCACATAACCTTGTGTTAAATTAACCTAAACCTAGGTAGAGAGCATAAATTTTAAAAAGTAATATCCGTTAGCAATACCACTGGGTAAGACATTGTTCATAAAGCTAAATATAGTTTTTGCTAATGACGAATTCGTCGCTATACTCAAAAGTAGGTGATAATAGTAGTTATATTACAATAAAATAAAGTCATGATTTAAAAGGGTTGAAAACAGCGACCTGTTTTTTTCAGTATGAGCTTTAAATCTCAGTCAATTAAACTAAGGTTTATCGTTCAACATAAAGGGAGTTTAACCAATGAAAAATACCAATACAGCTAATACTTTTAACACCTACTTAGCTGAAATTAATTTTCGCGCTAGTTTATTAAATATTAACAGTATATTAAAATCCCAGCAAAAGTATTTTCCAATCAAAATCATAAACCTCATCTTTTATTCCCTTAGTAATTTACAGCAACTTTTCTTATTTAGCTGGCAAGTCCCTCCTCAATGTCGAACTAAAACCAACAAGTTGAGATTCATAGTCAGTAGTACATGCAATAAGTTAGCCGCTTAAATGCTCATTTAGGCTTATTCATTTTAGGAAAATATATGAAGCGTAGTTCACATTTTATATTCTTAAGTTACATTATTTTTTTCTTATCAATATTTACTCAGAAGGTATACGGTAAAGAATTAAATTTTGCGAGCTATGAGATGGAGCCATATGTAGGAGCATCCTTGGAACAAGAAGGTGCGATTGCAGAAATTATTGCTTCGGCATTTGCGCAATCCAATAACAAAATAAAAATATCTTATTTTCCTGCCGCTAGAGCCAAATCGATAAAAAACAGTAAAAAATATTTAGGTGTTTTTCCGGTTATAGAAAACACAGTATCAATTGAAAACTATACTCTTTCAGATCCCTTACCCGGCATTCAGTTAGGATTATTGAAGAAAAAGAGTAATACCGCTTTCAAATCATACGATTCAAAGCACATTGGTGTACTAAGAGGCACGACTTTTAAAGTAGTAAAGTCTGAATTTAAAAACGCCATTATGGTAGAAGTAAATAGCCTCGAACAGTTACTGAAAATGTTAGATGTGGGAAGGCTAGACTATGTTCTTATAGATAAACACACAGCGTCTGACTTAATTGTAAAAACACTGCCTTATTTGATTGGTCAATTAGATTTTGTTCCTGCTAGCAGCGATTATTTAAGTGTACATTTAGCGTTTTATAAACACAACGCCTCAGAAACAGAGAAAATTTTAGCAGCATTTAATCAAGGGCTTAAACACATTAGTGCAACCGGATTAGTGAACAAAATTTTATACAAGCACGGCTTGTTAGCATTTGAAAGTCAACATGATAAAAACACCATTAGAATAGCCACCGTTGACAATAAAGAGCTGTTAATGATGAAAGAATTATCTCATCAATACCTGGCTCATCATCCTAATATAAAACTAGAATGGCGTGTTCTAGACGAGTCGGTATTAAGATTACGATTAATGAGTGATCTTGCGGTTTCTGGGGGCGAATTTGACATTATAACTATAGGAGCATACGAAGCCATGCTCTGGGCAGAAAAGGGTTGGTTACATCCAATAAAAGACCTAAAGCACGATTATGAAGTCTCTGATATTATTTCTTCAATTAAAGATGATTTAAGTTATAAAAATACACTTTATGCATTACCATTTTATGCAGAAAGCTCGATGACATACTATCGTAAAGACTTATTTGAAGCGGCAAAGATTAACATGCCTAGTCAACCGACATGGTCTCAAATTTATGCGATGGCTAAAAAGTTAAATAATAAAAACAAAGGTATAAACGGCATATGCTTACGTGGAAAACCAGCTTGGGGAGAAAACATTGCTTTAATAGCAACCATTGTTAACGGCTATGGTGGCAAGTGGTTTAACCAAGGTTGGCAACCACAATTAACATCGAAAGAGTGGCAAGCAGGAGTATCTCTTTACATAGATTTAATGCAAAAATATGGCCCTATAAATGCTCAGACTTTAGGATATCAAGAAAACCTTGAGTTATTCTCTCAAGGTAAATGTGCGATATGGGTCGATGCTACCGTAGCTGCGGGTACTTTGTTTAATCCTAAAAACTCTACTGTACACGATAAAACGGGATTTGCAGCTGCGCCTTATGAAGTAACTGCTGAAGGGGCAAGCTGGCAATGGACTTGGGCCCTAGCAATACCGGCTTCATCAAGCTCATATGATAATGCCCAAAATTTTATTGAATGGGCAACATCGAAAAAATACATAAATGAAGTCGCTAAGCAAAGTAACTGGATCTCTATCCCCCCGGGCACACGCTATTCAACCTATAAAAATCCACATTATAAAAACAGCGCTCCGTTTAGTGACTTTGTTTTTCATGAAATTGTACGTGCGAGTACTGTTAATTCATCGTCTAAAAATAGTCCTTATCAAGGTATTCAATTTGTAAATATTCCTGAATTCCCCGCCATTGGCAATTATTTAGGACTACAAATATGTAAGGTGTTGTTGAAGAAAAAGAATTTAATAGAGGCACTCATTGAATCTCAAGAGTTTGCAGAAATGCAGCTGAAGCTTTCAAATAAGAGAAGTGAAACTTCTGGTTAGTTATATCTTCAGGTATTTGCCGTATTTAACCTTTTTTATGTCATATAAAAAAGGTTAGGAATTTCAGGATGATTGGGGGTTATTAAGCGCTTAGTAAGATCTGTAGAGTAATAGACTTTATTGCTGTTAAAGCTTTTAAATCTGTCCACTTTGGTAGGCATTGAGTAAATTTTTCAGCTCAACAATGCTCTTATTGATTTCAATGCCTTCATCACAGTCTTTAACTTTAAGTGCTGGAGTCATAGTCTCGATACATTCGATATCAAAATCAACCTGCGGGCCACGTTTTATGTAGCTATCAATCGACTCAAACGGTTTGTGCGCTATTAATGATAATGCATCAGCGTTAGACACTAGCGTATAACCAGCAATACCTGTTGTTCCACGATAAGCCTTCGCAAAACCACCATCAATCACTAATAGCTTACCATCGGCTTTAATCGGACTTTCGCCTTTTTTAACCTTTACGGGAACATGGCCATTTACAATGCGTCCGTTATCCGAGTTAACACCAAATTCGTGCAATATTTTTTTCGCTGACTCTGCTTCGTTACGCAAGTCATAATAAGCATTACGACCTTCTGAATGTACGGCTTTATCAGCAATAAAATAGCGCTCAAAGGTCGCCATTCTTTGCTTACCAAATAATGGCGATTGTTCACCACACCATAAATACCACATGGCATCTTCGCCATAAGTTTTCTCTGTTGACCCAGCAGGTGCAAAGTAGCCTTGTCTTGCCAGTGTATCTACCCTGTCGACAAAGGCCTTTCCTGAAAACTCTTCGCCTGCGACCTTAAATGATTTAAACGAACCATCATCATTCATCGCTACGCAACCGTGAAATAACAAATGCTCATTGCTAACATGATACATTGCACCATGACTATAAAGAAAACGTGTATGCTGCTGTAAATGCTTACTATTCAAAAATGCCTGTTTTAGTTGTTCAATAACAACTTGTTCTGCTTTGCTCAGGGTATACGGGTCATCAGCCGAAATGGTAGGAAAATGTTGATCAATTAATGCATAAGAAACCTTGTTAATACTAACCGTACCTGCAGCATGATCTATCTTGTCGAGTAACAAACGATCATCCATTTGATATTGCGGGCGTCTTTTGACGATTTGACCTTCAAGTTTCAATTGTATTATCGCTATCGCTTTTTGCATTTGCGCTAATAAACTACGTTCGTTGTTCTCTAACGTTTGATCTTCGGGCACTTTAGGCTGAAATTGTTCACAAGGGTCATCACCATAAAGTTCAACGGCAAGAGCAGCAAGTGGCAGTAAATTAATACCATAACCACTTTGTAGTGTTTCAAGGTCGGTATAGCGCAACGCAATCCTAATCGCGGTAGCAATACATGCTTCACTACCTGCAGCAGCCCCCATCCATAAAATATCATGGTTGCCCCATTGCACGTCAACACTATGATATTTCATTAGCATATCCATGATGTGGTGAGCACCTGGACCACGGTCATAAATATCACCAACAACATGCAGCTTTGAGATTGCTAGCTTTTGAATCAATTCTGCAACGGCAAAAGTAAATGCTTTAGTCTGACCTGAGCTAACAATGTCTGTGAGAATATTGTCTGAGATAACATTGTCTGTGAGAATATTGTTTGAAAGAGTTTCTAAGTTGTCTTGAGTAGCATGGCCGCTCTCAGATAAACCCATGTCCGATTGTGGCTCGTATATTAGCGTTGCTATTTCTTTAGTAAAGATATCAGGCAGTAATGCTAGAATTTTTGACCGCGCATACACTTGACTATATTTACGACAAATTAGCACCAAGTTTACCAGTGACTGCATTGAACATTTTGCATCTTGGTCACTGCCTTCGCTATTAAACGAAAGTACTTCTTCTGGGTAGCAAACTAACGCCGTTAATTGATGTTGTTCATCAGCACTTAATTGCTTGTTAAACAATTGACTAATTAACTGAGCGATTGAACCTGAGCCATTTTTAATAATATGACAAAAAGACTCATATTCACCATGTAAATCAGAAACAAAATGTTCTGTTCCTTTTGGCAGGTCCAATTCACCTTCGAGTTTACTAATTGCATCGGTTACAGAAGCTATTGACGGGTATTCACTCGCGAGTAATCGCAGTGCAATGTCATCATTGGCTTTCAAAATAATATCTCACTTTGCTGTACGTGGCTAAAGTCGTTAAATATATTTATGTACTGATGCAATTTATGTCACCTTAACCTAACGAGTTGATATTATTTAAATCTTTACAGATCAAAACTAAGCGCTCTTTAAATGACTGTTCAGCATGTCTAAGCCAAACTCTCGGGTCATAATTTCCTTTATTAGGTTTATGCTCACCGTCAGGGTTGCCAATTTGGCTTTGTAGAAAGGCATGCTTTTCAGCAGAGTACTCTCTTACGCCATTCCAAAATGCCCATTGTAAATCAGTATCGACATTCATTTTTATTACGCCGTAACCAATCGCCTCTTTAATGTCTGCAGCACTTGAGCCTGAGCCACCATGAAAAACAAAATCGACTGGTTGCTCACCCGTAGCAAATTTTTTCTGAATATATTGTTGCGAATCTTTTAAGATAGTAGGACGTAATTCAACGTTACCTGGACTATAAACACCGTGCACATTGCCAAAGGCAGCCGCAACAGTAAACTTGTTACTCACTTCACCTAATTCTTTATATGCATAAGCGACTTCTTCAGGTTGGGTGTATAAACGTGAGCTATCTACGTCAGAATGATCGACTCCGTCTTCTTCACCACCGGTAATGCCTAACTCTATTTCCAACGTCATGCCCATACGGTTCATGCGCTCAAGGTAGCGCTTACACGTTTCAATATTCTCTTCGAGTGGCTCTTCAGACAAATCAATCATGTGAGAAGTAAACAACGGCTTACCGTGTTGCTTAAAATAAGCTTCGCCTGCGTCAAGCAAGCCATCAATCCAAGGCAACCATTTTCTGGCGGCATGATCGGTATGAGTCATCACACGTGCACCATAAAGTGGAGCTAATTCATGAACATGCTTAGCACCAGCTACCGCACCCGCAATAGAAGCACGTAAATTATCGTTATTTAATCCTTTACCAGCATAAAATGCTGCACCACTGCCAGAAAATTGAATGATGGCTGGTGAGTTAATTTCACTAGCGGTTTCTAACACAGCATTAATAGTATTGCTTCCTGTAACATTTACAGCTGGCAATGCAAAAGCATTGGCTTTTGCATAGGCAAAAAGTTGTTGAACTTCGTCGCCGGTAATTACACCTGGGGCAATATTATTTTTTATCGATGTCATGTTGTTAACTCCATTAGTTGTCGTTATGCTTTTTATGTCCATTGTATTTATTATAGAACTTCTATTGAAGAACTAATATTGTTGATTTGATTATTTATTTAGCATAAATGAGCTCAGTAAATTGACCTGCTCTATTTCAAATCTAACCCTACCAGCCGCTATATCAATAATGTGAATATATACAAAAGTTTTCAATCTAGGGATTACTTATACATTGGTTACATTTACATTACAATCCAACATTACCAATAACGATTAAAGGCATATGAATTTTGGTAATACAAAAAGTTAACACAGGTTACGTGGTGATATTTTAAACAACAATAAAACACAGTATTCACTTAACAACACACGCCCTAAAGACAGTAAAAATTAAACAGTAAATACAACCACTAACAAAATAAAAAACAGAGCCACCATCAAATAAGCACATAAAATATAGCGTACTTAAAGTGACATTAAAAATGAATAAACAAGTAAAAAGGCTATTGGTTACTTTGTAATATTGGTAATAACCTATAGAAAATAAATATATAATAATTTATTACTTTTTAATAATCACTTTGTTCAAAGACAAAAATCTGCAAGTTTCAATATAGTTAAGTTAGCTATAAAAATTACCATTAAAGCTCGAATACAAATAAAGCATAAATAAAAAAATATCTCATCACTAATGAATTATCAAATTTAAACTTCTAGACGTCTAGATTGACAAGCAATTTAAACGTCATATAATGCAATCCAACATAGACATTCCTTGAGAAAAAGTTATTGTTTACTTTGAATAAAAACAATAACTGAAAAGATTTGATTAATGACCAACAATAATTCGCCAATACCAGCATCAAACTCATCAAACAAAAGCAGTTCAGCGCCTAGCTTGAAAAGCCTCATACCTTTTGGTGCTTTCCTGGGGATATTTCTTGGAACGGGTATAGTACTAACGCTCCAAGGGGCTGACTTTGCCTTTTACCAACTCCCCGCCAGTATTGCCATTATTCCAGCCATATTACTGGCTATTTATATGGGCAAAGAAACAGTCAACGAGCAAATCAATCAATTTATAGCGGGGGCTGGGCACCAAAATATTATAACCATGTGTATTATCTATTTGCTCGCTGGCGCATTTGCGGCGGTTGCTAAAGCAACAGGCAGTGTAGATGCTAGCGTACAATTAGGTTTGTCACTTTTTCCTGATTATTTTCTCTTGCCTGGTTTGTTTTTAGTCGCTGCATTTCTTGCTACAGCCATGGGAACCTCAATGGGCACCATTGCCGCTATTGCACCGATTGCCTTAGGATTTGTAGAGTCTGCCGATATTGATGCTAGCTTGATTGCCGGCTGTATTATCTCGGGTGCTATTTTTGGTGATAACTTATCGATAATTTCTGACACCACCATAGCGTCGACGAGAAGCCAAGGCGCGCAAATGAAAGATAAGTTTCGAGTTAATTTTAAATTCGCTGTCCCTGCCGCACTCATTTGTTTAGCACTACTCGCAGCTAATGGCGTTACAATAAGCCATGTAGCTAGCCAAGAACTCGACGTTATCGGTTTTTTGCCTTATATCGTTATTCTGGCACTGGCACTTTCAGGTATGAATGTCTTTATGGTGCTGATCATCGGAATAGTTTTGGCAGCCGTTATTGGCATGTTGAACAATGACTATCAATTAGCAACATGGGTAAGCGATATCAATAAAGGTTTTGCCAGTATGCAAGACATCTTTATTTTGTCGTTATTTATTGGTGGCTTAAGTGAGCTAATTAAACGTCAAGGCGGATTAAGTGCCCTAACAGCAAGTATTGAACGATTAACGCTAAAGCTTAGTCCTCATAACAAAAAGCGTGCCGCAGGCATTGGTATAGGCGCTTTAGCTTTTTGTTGTAACTTTTTTACTGCCAATAATACCGTCTCTATTATTGTTACTGGTGAAACCGCTAAAGGCTTAGCACAAGATGGAGAGCTCAGCCCTGCTCATTCAGCCAGCATGTTAGATATTTTTGCTTGTATCAACCAAGGATTATTGCCTTATGGAGCACAAGCTTTACTGCTTGGCGCGACTTTAAAAATATCCCCTTTAGACGTAGTGGCAAATGCCTACTACCCTATGATTTTATTTTTCGTGGCTAGTTTTGCTTTTTGGCGAATTACCAGAAAATAACCTTTATCTCTTTTAATTCTTCCTACTGACCCGTCCTAGTATGGGTCATACACTTAACAACAAAAAGCCCGAATTAACGGGCTTTTTCTTTCAATAAGAAGTTAGTTTATTCAACGTTAACTAATCAAAATACCAAGCGATTAAACATTACAACGTAATGCTAAATAGTGGGTTTAACACAGTTAGGCGATGTTGATTTTTTAAAAATAGGTAATGATTTCGGCAAATGTTCAGTTAACTGCTTTATACGCGTTTCATTTGATGGATGAGTCGACATAAATTCAGGTGGCGAACCTGCTGAGATTTTTGCCATATTTTGCCAAAGTTTAATACTGCCTTTAGGATCGAAACCAGATTTAGCCATTAAATCTTGGCCGACAATATCTGCTTCACTTTCATGGCTACGACCATATGGCATCAATACCCCATACTGCACGCCTAAACCTAAACCTGCCATCATCATATTTCGACTTTCTACATTCTGGCTTTCAAGCACTACACTGACAATAGAAAGACCCATTTGGCTCACTTGACTTGATGATAAACGCTCGTTCGAGTGTTGCTCAATAACATGCCCCACTTCATGACCAATAATAGCGCCTAATTGATCTTGGTTCTCAGCTACTTTTAATATGCCAGTATAAACGCCAATTTTTCCACCGGGTAATGCAAAGGCATTGACTTGTTCGGAGTCAAATACCACCACTTCCCACGCGCCGTCATGTGCAGACTTTGGTACATTGACAGTAATAGCGTTAGCAACACATTGCACATAGCGGTTGATTTTAGGTGACTGGCTTATTTTTTCTTTGGTTTTCATTTCTTCAAAAGATGCGCTTCCCATTTTATTGAGTTCGTCTGCAGACATCATCATTAACTGCGAACGACCTGTTGAAGATTTGGTACAACCGGTTAAGGTGATTATTGCTAAACATATCGCCAATTTAATTTTCATCTGCTCTCCTAAAAAAATTTACTTTAAAATAAATACGTTAATAGCTTATTCTAAGTAATGAAAAGTTAAATATCTATTATTTATTGGATTAAGGTCTAGTGATGAGCGGTAAGAGTTTAACCGAGCGGCTAATATGAACTCACTATCGAATATATTTGTATCGCTGTTGCTGTTTATATTTATGCACAATGAATTGTTTTCTGATTTTTTAACGACAGAAAAATAAAATTACAGTCTTAAAGACTCAAAGCGTTAAGGTCAGTGCAAGCTATATCAATTGACCTACTTATTTAGTTACTTAATTTCTTCTATTGGTATTACTCGTCTTAAGTTAAACGAAAACGCAGTACCTTTGCCTAAGGTGCTTTTTACTTTGATATCAGATTTCAATAATTCTAATAACTTTTTAGTAATAGCTAACCCTAAGCCCGTATGTTTATTTTTATCTTGTATGGCGTTACTTGCGCGATAACGGGTGTCAAAAATATACGATAGCTCTTCTGCTTTTATACCCGTTCCGTTGTCAGAAATTGTAAGGCTACATTGATTTTCATTTAACTCTTCGATAATTAACTCAATTTTTCCTCTCTCTTGAGTATGGCGAATAGCGTTTTCTAATAAATTACTGATCACTCGTTCAAGTTTAGCAATATCACTATAAACTTGAGTATAAGAACTGTTGGGTTTTACTGAAATATCGATGTGCTTTGCGTTGGTCTGCAAATTAAACTTTGCCATAATATCGTAGAGCAATTCGGCTAGATTAAAAGTTTCAAAGTTTAAGGTAACTTGACCACCTTCAAGGTGTGTAAGCTCAAATATTTGATCAATAAGTAACTTCAACTGTAGGGTATTTTTTAGTACGGTATTAATGTGTTTTTCTCGTACCTCAGCCGTTAACTCATTGCCTTTATGGGCGATCATTTCAATATAACCTTGTAATGATGACAAGGGGGTTCGTAAGTCATGAGAAATATCAGCTAACAACTCTCTTCGTTTCACATCACTTTGTTGTAAAAGGTTTAATTGCTCATTGAGTTGATTAACCATTTCTTCAAAAGCCACGCCCAATTGATGTACTTCATTACTGCTATTAGGCATCCAAGAGGTTAACTTTAGCGATGATTTATCAAAGCCTGCATTTTTTAATAACTGAATATCATGGTTAAGGCGACGAAGTGGTCGAGTAAAGTAGTAAAAAATGCCCAGCATAACAATGAAGAGAAATACCAATGCTCCCACCAGCATAACCATAGAAAGTTCAGCTTGTCGGTCAGAGTCTAGACGGTTATAAGCAGACTCATAACGCTCTCCGGTGACAATAACATACAGATAGCCAATTAACTGGCTACCATTAAAAACGGGGGCTGCTGAGAATATTTTTTCACGGCTCTCATGTTGTGGATCATCACCATAAATAGGTAAGCTGATCTCATTTTGTGTTAGCTGAATTAATGGTTTTAGATCAATACGATCGCGTTTAATTAATGACGGTGTAATTGAATGAGTTAAAATAACGCCATTAGGGTCAACAAAATAAAATTCAAATGCTGGTCCTAATACCATTAAGGTGTGAAAAAGGTTTTTTAAGGCTTGATGATCATAAGCCCCTTCTTGTAACAACGGGTTATCACGAGCTAAATTAGCGGCAAGTGATAGATGTAAGTTTTGTTCTGACTCATAGCGTGTTGTTTGCTCTAAATTTTCTGCCCAAACAAAAAACACACTAATAATGACAATAAATACCACTAACAGTGACAACGATAGTCTGTGGTAAAGTGATAATCTCACGCTGCAACACCATGACGACAAAGTTTATATCCTACACCCCATACAGTTTGTACAATGGCAGGTTTAGTAGCATTAGTTTCAACTTTATTACGTAATCGATTAATGTGTGAATTTACCGTATGTTCGTAACCGCTATGGTGATATCCCCAAACTGAGCTTAGTAATTGTTCACGAGAAAATACTTGGTCTGGGTGAGAAGCTAAGTAAAAAAGCAAGTCAAATTCGGTTGATGTCAATTCAACATTATTGCCGTTTAATGTAACTAAATGAGAAACACAATCTATCTTCAGAACACCTAAGGTCAAATACTGCTCTGGTGATTGCTTTTCTATTTGTTGTTGGCTAATTTTTGATAACAAATGTACTCTCCGCAATTGACTGCGCACTCTAGCTTGCAATTCACGAACACTAAATGGCTTCGTCATATAATCATCAGCGCCTAGCTCAAGGCCAAGTACACGATCAATTTCACTGTTTCTTGAAGTTACCATTAGAATGACTTGCTCGGGTTTTTGTTCACGTAATTGCCGACAAACATCTAAGCCTGATATGCCCGGCAACATGACATCAAGCATAACAAGATCATATTGATTATTTGCTAGCTTCTCTAACGCTACTTCGCCAGATAAACAATGTTCAACGGTTAAACCAATTTCTTGCAGGTTTAAGCTGATTAAATCTGCAATGTCTTGATCGTCTTCAACTACCAAAATGGTATCCATGTTCTGCTCCGTTATTATGTTTTTTTCACAAGAACTTAGCACAGACTGAATTAACTCCAATAGGTATGTAAAGAATTTTTTAATTATGTAAAATATTTTTGTCTTATAATTAAAATTCGATATATTTCTGTGCCTTTTACATAAGAACTTGCCAGCACAGAAATACTTTCGTGATTTTATTAATAAAGCGAGTTATTTAAACTCAATAACAATGACATCAATAATTTAAAACCTGAGGGCGTTTAAAAACGCCCTACTCATTATCGTGTTCGGGTTACAACAATACGCGCGGTTGGATTGTCCCAACGATCAGCTTCGGTAAGCACCGAGGTACTTAAACCTTCTTTACTCTCATCAGCTGCATTCTCGTTAGTAATAACACCACGATGAAAATGAACACTATCAAAAAGATCATCACGTTCAGCATTAAAACCTGCACTGGCTCCACCGCCTCCTGCCGCACCGGCTGCTGGCCCTGGCATTGTGTCAGCTGTTTCGGTATTTGCTTCGGTACCAGCATCCCAAGTCGGTGCCATAAAGCTCATAGTTTGACCCACTGTCATATTACTAATGTCTGCAGCATTTAGTCCCGTAAAGGCGTCGTTGGTATTAACTAGCATAGTGGTAAAACTAATGCGTAAGTCGTCAACATCTAAAAGCGGCACTAAAAGTGTCGACATCGTACCGATAGATTTAGGCGATGTTGCACCTGGGGTTGTTACAGCATCTAAATACTGAGTAGCAGCTAAAGCTTCTGATATTAACCCTGATGGGTCGCCACCTTCTGCAAGCTGTTCTAAACCTAGACTAGCCATTTCGCCATCGATAAAAGTATTAAAGCCAGACTCATGTAACACTACAGCCGCCGGTGAAAATGGTTGAGCATAAGTTAAATTAGTGACCTGTACAGTGAAAACGGCAAGGTTTCCATTAGTGCCGTCAGAGCCATTTGTGCCATCGGTACCATTTGTACCATCAACACCAGCACTACCTGCAGGACCTGTAGCGCCGCTTTCGCCATCATCGCCACCACAACCAGTTGCTAAAACTGCAATTAAAGGCAGCAAAGCTAACGTTAGTTTGTTCATATTCATGATCAATTCTCCCTAAATTAAGAGGCTGGGATAGTAATAGTTACGCGTGCAACAGGGTTTAACCAGCGGTGTTCAGTTGACACTAAATCACTAGCGCCATCAGTAAGGCTGGTATCACCTAAAACATTTCTATGAATATGTACTGGGCCGTCTGTACCATCTACCACTTCGTTAGCACCAATTGCACTACCATCTTCTGCAAAACCTACCTTGGCCGCAACACCCATACCACCAACACCTAATGGCACTGGAGATGCACCTGCACCCGCAACACCTGGTGCGCCATAACCACCTAATGGTGTACCGCCCTGCGCTACAATATCTGTTCGCGTGCTATTTAATTCGTCATTTAATTCTGTACCTGCGTCATAGGCGTTTACCATATAAGTATATGTGCCAGGTGTAGTAGGTATTTTAATGCTGTCTAAGCCAGCGAAGGCATCATTGGTTGGTATTAACATGGCTAAAATAGAAAGATGCGTTTTATCCATGGTATCAAAGGTATAGTTTTCAGTGGTTGATGGTGCGCTTAAACCATCAATACGATGCCAAGTATTTGAAGTATTATCAGTATCTGTTGGTCCTAAAAGTGCTTCAAAGTTCTGCCCTGAAGATGCAGCATTTTGAGCATCATCAATCACGCCAGCTTCGGCAAGCCAAGCTAAAGCAGATGTTGCTTCAACACCAGGTTCAAAAGCGTCAACTGTATTGTCATGCGCTATCACTAAACGTGGCGTAAAGTGTTGAGCATGTGTGAGGTTGGTAATTTGAATATCAATAGTTTGTGCCATTAGCACCGAGCTTGAACAGGCCAGTGCAATAGCAGATGCAGTTTTAATAAGTTTCATAAGTTTCCCTTGATGACTAAATGATTACGCACTTAGTATGCAAAGCAAACATTGCTAAACTTTCACAGAGTTATCACAAATGTGTCACAATTTTATAATTTAAAAGTAATGAAATTTATTTGTTAATTAGCGTGTCACGACCTTTACTCACGCCAAAAATGTCTTCAGGATAAAAACCTAAAGTAACATGGAAGTCTTTATTTTTTAACAATAAGTTTTGACGAATAAATTGTCCATCAGGTGAGGAGGCAACAACAAAGTAGCTCTTTTTCTCGTCTTTTTCAACTCGTCCTAAGCCATGTAAAATAACACGAAATTGTGTCTTCGGTGCTAATTTAGCTTTATCAATGGTTTGATATTCGTAAGGGTTTATTAAAGTAACATGGAAAGATTGATGATCACGTGCCGCTTGGTGCTGTCGATATATAGCAAATTGTTCTTCACCTAACTCAGCTTTCAATTGCTCTAAATAGCCGCTTAACTCAGCATCTGAAACTTTACCGCCTAAATAAACTAAACCGCTGTTATCTCTAAGCTCACTAATCTCAAGGTTTAGGGTTCTGTCTTCGTAAAACGATTTTTCTGTCAGTTTATTATCCGACTGCGCCAGTGCTCTAGCTAATGGTGTCGATTTTTGTTGTTGTGTAAGTGGTTTATGCTTTACTTCAGTATCAACATTTTTAGTCATATCGTTATTTATTAATAACGATTTTTTTTGCTCTGATATAACCGAGACAGTTTCTTTATCAGCGTTAAGTTGTTCAATATATCCACTTGCCGTAGCCACAATATTTGTAGCACTAAGCGTTACAAATAGCGCAGATAAAGCCGTAATTTTAAAATTAATATTCATTCAATGACCTAGTTTATTGAGTGATGAAAATTCATGCACTTAAGTTAATATTTTTAAACTCGTGCTTTCAAGTTAATGCTACTATTTTATGACAAGAGGAGTCGAAAGTCTGCACGAAAAAATTTACATCGGCATACACACCTGAGTTAATTTTTATTCTGTAATAGTAACCTATCACTGACATTTCATCGCGTTAATCGATATACTTCAGGTACGTTGATATTTTCAACTTTACAAAAACATAAACTTTTGTCTCCTCACCTGAGTTTTCACCCGTTTATGTTTCTTTACTTTAAAAATATCCAGCAGGAGTTATTTTTTACTTAATGCTTTCTTCCATCAGTCCAGAACTTTTTAATTATATTGCCATTACATTTGCCCGATTTAAATGGCAACTTTTAGCGTGGAGTTGTTTTTTCTTCATATTATTTATTGGCTTACAGTCGCAAATTCAACTTAAAACACCCAGTGTATTAGTTTGGTTAGCGATCTTAATATTATTTATTGCGATTGAAAGCTTGGTAGTGGCTGCGTTTATGTTTTTCTTTCAGGTGCTACCTTCAACTCGAGAGGAAAATGTGTCTTTGTTTAAGTTTTATCGAGCCATAGAGTGGTGTGAAACAATACTATTTACGGTGTTACTCCCTTTGCCAATAGTATTGTTTATTTATGCTTTTATCCGTTTAGCTATTTAACTGTTTCTCTATCTTAGCTACTTAGCAGTGTGATCATTTCATCTTCGGTTAAAACACTGACACCAAGATCTTGTGCTTTTACTAATTTAGAGCCCGCTTTTTCACCAGCCACTAAATAATCTGTTTTTGCAGAAACGCTACCTGAAACTTTCGCCCCTAGCGCTTGTAGTGCAGCTTTGGCTTCATTTCGGCCCATTTTACTTAAAGTGCCTGTTAACACAAAAGTTTGATCTTTTAAGGGTAACTCATCATCACTTTTACGCTCAATATCAGGCCAAGACATAATATTTTCAAGCTCTTCAACTACCTCAACGTTATGATCTTGAGCAAAAAAATTGACAATGTTTTTTGCAACTATGACACCAACGTCAGGAACTTTTTGTAATTGCTCTGCGTTTGCCGATTTAATTGCATCAAAGTTCAGAAAATATTGCGCTAAGTTGGCAGCCGTTGTTTCACCGACTTCTCTAATACCTAACGCATAAACAAATTTTGCCAACGTTGTAGTTCTAGCCGCTTCTAGTCCTTTAATTAAATTAGTCGCTGACTTTTGTCCCATGCGTTCCATGGTACTAACATCAAGTTCGGTCAATTTGAATAAATCTGCTGGGGTTTTAATTAGACCTTCATCAACTAATTGTTCAACTAATTTATCACCTAAACCGTCAACATCTAGTGCTTTACGAGAAGAGAAATGCTTTATAGCTTCTTTACGCTGGGCTTGACAATATAAACCGCCAGTACAACGCAAAACAGCTTCGCCTTCAGCTTTTAACACAGCTGATTGACACACTGGACACTCACTTGGAAAAGCAATAGCGATGGCATTATCAGGGCGGCGTTCAAGTACAACGCTAACAATTTGAGGGATAACATCTCCCGCACGACGAATAATAACCGTGTCGTTTATTTGTATGCCTAAACGGTCAATTTCGTCTTGATTATGCAACGTAGCATTACTCACAGTAACCCCACCAACAAATATCGGTTTTAAACGTGCCACAGGCGTAATTGCACCTGTTCTGCCCACTTGAAAGTCGACCGATTCTAGTATGGTAAGTTCTTCTTGAGCTGGAAATTTATAGGCCGTGGCCCAACGCGGTGCTCGTGCTACAAAGCCAAGTTTTTGTTGCAATGCAATGTCGTCAACTTTAAATACGGTGCCGTCAATTTCATAACTTAATGCTTCACGTTGCTGTAAAATATCTTGATAAAAAGCTTCCACCTCAGTGGCATTGTTCAATAACCGAACTTCAGGGCACATAGGTAGACCCAATGCTTTTATTTGACATAAACGTTGGTGATGAGAATTAGCAAGCCAACGTTCGTCAATACTTTCAGCTTCGCCAGCTAAGGTATTATCGATATCGGCTAATGCGCCAACATAACCAATGCCATAAGCGTAAAAAGCTAAATTTCGTTTTGCTGTAATTTTAGAGTCTAATTGTCGTAAACTACCAGCGGCAGCATTACGTGGGTTAGCAAAACCTTTTTCGCCTTTTTTAATTGCTTGCTTATTTAACGCTTCAAAGCTCGCTTTGGGCATAAAAACCTCACCACGCACTTCTAAAACATCAGGAAAACTGTTGCCTTGTAAACGTAATGGAATCGACTTTATGGTACGAACATTTTCAGTGATATTTTCACCAACCGTTCCATCACCACGGGTTGCGGCTTGTACAAAAACACCTTTTTCATAGCGTATACTCACTGCTAAACCATCAAGTTTTGGCTCTGCACAAATAGCAAAATCAAGCGTTGATTTCACACCGCTTTTAGTTAGACGATCGCCTAAACGTTTAACAAATGCCAACCACTCTTGTTCAGAAAACACGTTATCTAGCGACAGCATTGGTAATTGGTGCGTCACTTGGCTGAACGATTTTAGCGCCGCTCCGCCAACCTTTTGACTTGGCGAATCAACAGTTTTTAACTGCGGATACTCTGTTTCTAATGTCGTTAACTCACGCATTAATCGGTCGTATTCTGCATCAGGCACACTAGGTTCATCAAGCACGTAGTATTGATGATTATAGTGATTGATCAACTGACAAATTTCAGTGATTCGATTAATAACGGTTTGTTCAGACATAAGATTTATTTACTTTGAAGGTGAATATTTTACCGTCGATAATATATTTTTATTTAACTTATATTATTGACGGTAAATTTTAGCGATAAGAATACTAAAGTGAGCCAATACGACTTTTGCGTTCAAACTCGCGAATTAGACCAATATAATGCTGCTCGGTTTGCTTGGTCATTACACTGCGCTTGTGATCTAGCAATTGCCCACGAAATTCAACGGCCAGCTGTTTTGCCGCATTTAACATTTGCTCAAATACTTCAAAAGCATCACCAGGGTTAGGTAAGGTCATAAAGAGAGTGATGCCTTGCGTGCTAAAGTTTTCGATATCATCTAAATTAAATGTCCCTGGATTCATCATATTCGCTAAGCTAAAAGTAACTTTACCGTTACCTGCGTTATCTTGATGACGGTGAAATATATTCATTTCGCCGTATTTCATGCCTAAGGTCAACAATGAGGGTAATAACGCAGCACCCGACATACTTCGCCCTTCTGGCATGACAACAGATAACACAATAACTTGTGGCTCAATTTCAACAGGCGCTGGTTTTTTGTTTTCATTGGTCGCCGATATACTCGGCATATCCTTTATTGCTTCATCACCAAAGTTAATTTCCATTTGGTTGCGTTTAACAACAGGTTTACGCACGCTTTTTTTACGTGAAACGGGTTTATTTATTAGTATTTCTGGCTTTGCTTGAGTCACAGGCTGTTGATAAACCGGTTCAGAATATATCGGTTTTTTAACAATAACTTCTTTACTATCTTCAAGATCAACCTCAGATTCAGAAAGTAACTCTTCGCCGTAATTAGGTGCATCTGATAAGGCTTGCTGTTTTAAATGCTCAGGTACAGCTTCGGTATCATTGAGTAACTCACCAAAGTTATCACCTTGTTCATGAAATTTGTCTTCAAAATTTCGAGGAGGAATTGCGCTAGGCATAGGCTCATCACTGTGAAAATCAGCATGGCTTTCAACCTGATGAGATTTTACAACACCATCTGCTTGAGCGTTTGAACCGACCACTTTAGGTTTACTTACGCCATCTTGATCAAAACCAGAGCCATCGAAACCACGCGACTGAGGCACAACTGGCTCCGCCTTAGCTTTCAATTTATAAGGATTTTTATTTTTTCTTATGGTCCAGTAACCATGAATAAAAATGGCTGCTATCACGATAGCACTGATAATAATTAATGTATTTCTGAAATTATCTTCCATTACCTAACCTATTCTTATACTTCTGCCATGGCGATTGCTTCGTCAATATCTACCGCTACCATACGTGAAACACCTGGTTCAAACATGGTTACTCCGGTTAAATGTGACGCCATCTCCATAGCTATTTTGTTATGACTTATATATATAAATTGCACTGTTTGCGACATTTCTCGCACTAGATTACAAAAACGACTGACATTTGCATCATCTAAAGGTGCATCCACTTCATCAAGTAAACAAAATGGAGCAGGATTCAATCGAAAAATCGCGAACACTAATGATAATGCGGTCAGCGCTTTTTCTCCACCAGATAATAGATGAATTGTGCTATTTTTTTTCCCTGGCGGTCTAGCCATGATGGTAACTCCTGTTTCCAGTAAGTCTTCACCTGTTAACGTTAAATACGCTTGACCTCCTCCAAAGACCTTAGGAAATAGCACCTGTAGGTCTTTATTAACCTGATCAAAGGTTAATTTAAACTTATGACGGCTTTCTTTATCAATTTTAGCTATAGCCGCTTCTAACGTAGTTATTGCATTATTAAGGTCTTGATCTTGTTGGTCAAGATAACTTTTACGTTCAAACTGTGTTTCGTATTCTTCAATGGCGGCTAAATTTATTGCTCCTAACATTTGTATGTCTTTAGCCAACTTGATTAAATGCGCCTGCCAAATTGACTCTTTAGCGTTTTCAGGCATAGCTTCAACCACATTGTCGATACTTTGTTGTAGCTCAGCTAAAACCTCTAAGGCGCTTTCAGCCCTTAATTTAAAACCTTCACTGTCTAACTGTAAGCGTGCTAATTGCTCATTTAGACCACTGATTTTATTTTGACTGGTTTTTTGTTGTATTTCTAATTCAGCTAAACGTGTTTGGCTGTCATTCAAGGTTTTTTGATTAAATTGTAATTTCTCATTAATGGCCGTTAAATTATCAAGCCATTGTGGCAATTGCAGTTCAAACTCTTGAATTGGTTGGCTGTTGTCAGTAAAAACTTGGCTATTACTGGTTAACCTTTGAGTTAGTAAATTAACATTTTCTTGATTTGAGCGAATACTCTGCTCGCGCTGCAAACGCTGACTTTTAAGCTGCTCAACCACTAAACTCAGCTGATGTCTGCTTTGATGTAATGTTTGGCTTCGTGCTTGTATTACTTCTATTGTTTGCTGCAACTCGGTTTGTTGTTGAGAGAAATCATCAACGCTAGGTGCAGTGTTATCGAATACTTGAGTTAATTGACGTTGAAATTCAGTTAACTTTTGCTTAGCCGACAATTCACTTTTGAGTAGTGCTTCTACTTCCTGAGTTAATTTATTTTGCTGACTTTGTTGTTGTTGATTCGCCTGAGCTTTTAGTGAGATAGCATTATCGCATTCGTTAAGCTTCGTTTGTTGTAGCGTGACATTTTCGCTATTAGCATTTTTTTCCAGCGTTAATAAGGCTAGCTTTTCAGTTATTTGTTTTTGCTGGTGCTCAATGCTTTGTTGACTGTTGATAAGCTGTTCAAGCGCTAATTGCTCAGTATCAAGCTGACGCTGTAAGCTAATATAATCATAGCCTTGTTCAAGCTTCCCTTTGGTTAACATATGATGATGTAACCATGTTCCATCCGGACAAATGACACTTTCATGGCTCGCTAAACTTGATAGTTTTTGCTTGGCCTCAAGGTAGTTCTCTGCCAATAAAATACCGTTGAAGTATGTTGTTAAAACGTTAACTCCACTGACTTTACTGGCTAAAGTGTTAGTTTTTATCACCGGATCACTATGACCATTATTCGCATTGTCTTGCTCAGAGCTTTGGTCAATAGCTTGCTCTATGCTCTGGTAAATAAAACACAAGTTTTCCGCACTTAAGTTACCTTCTGCATCCGCGTTAGGTAAACCATTAACCACATGCCCAGCTAACCAGTGAGATAACACTACTTCGGTCGCTTGCTCCCAACCTTCTTCTACATCAAGTTGACTTTGTAATGTCACAAAGTCGGTCATATTTTGCTGATTAAACCATGTGGCTTGTTTTTCACTCCAAGGAGACTTATCGCTAAGCTTTACCTGCAACTCTGTTATTTTTTGATTTTTCACTGTAAGTTGAGCTGAAATCACCGCAAGTTGTTGGTTTAAGTCTACTGATGTTTTTTGTAGCTTTGTTTCTTTCTCGGCTAACTCGTTATGCAGATTTTTCAGTTTTGATAAGGCGGCTACAACGTTATTTTTCTGTTGTTGTAACGCTTGCCCTCCGCCATTTTCAAGTAAAGGTTGCAAGGCGATTTGTTCGCG
Source organism: Colwellia sp. 6M3 (assembly GCF_014077595.1). NCBI lineage: Bacteria > Pseudomonadati > Pseudomonadota > Gammaproteobacteria > Alteromonadales > Colwelliaceae > Colwellia > Colwellia sp. 6M3. Next base: position 54,563 of record NZ_JACGWF010000012.1, read on the forward strand.
CAAATTAGTTACTTGCTGCTTAACCTGTTCGATAATGGTTTCTTGTTGAGTAATGTTAGCCTGCAAGGTTTGTTTTTGCTGTTGGTTCGCATTACGTTTTTTCTGTTCTTGCTGCCATTGGCTTTGCAACGCTTTTAGTTGAGCTTGATGTTGCGTTAATTCACTTTGACAAGCTTCTAAAGCCGCTTCTATTGTTTGTAACTCAGGTTGTTGTTCATTCAGTTGTGTATTGCACAACGTTAATTGTTCTTGTTCAGCTAATATTAATTGTTGTGCATTTAGTAATTGTTGCTGAGTAAGTTCATTATCGGTTTGAGTTTTGTCTGATTGTTCTTTTAAGTATTTAACTTGCTGCTCTGCACGAGCAATATCTTGGGTGACATTAAGCTTTTGTTGATGCAACGTTTGGTTATTATCATTACATGCGTTCATGATTGTTTTTAGTTCAATGATCACAACATCATTTTGACTTTGCTCAGCATTTTGGCTTGCCACTTTGTTTTCAAGTGCAACTATACGTGTTTGATGCTGTTGACGTTGTTGATCAAATTTTTGCCAGCGTAAAACGGCCAGCTCAGCTTTATATTTTCGTTCTTGTTGTTTTAATGTACGAAAGCGTTTAGCGGCTTGTGCTTGTTGATGCAGTTTATCAATTTGTAAATCAAGCTCAAGGCGAATGTCGTTGAGTCGAACTAGGTTTTCTCGGGTATGTCGTATTCTGGTTTCTGTTTCTTTGCGACGTTCTTTATATTTTGAAATGCCAGCCGCTTCTTCGATAAATATGCGTAATTCTTGCGGCTTGGACTCAATTAAGCGAGAAATAGTGCCTTGCTCGATAATAGCGTAACTGCGAGGACCTAAACCGGTTCCTAAAAAAATATCGGTAATATCGCGTCGGCGACACTTTGTACCATTTAAAAAATAGGTATTAGTACTTTCACGGTTAACCACTCGGCGTACTGAGACTTCAGTACGATCTGCCATGTTACCTTGAATGCGGCCTTGGGTATTATCAAATACAAGTTCAACGCTAGCTTGGCCAATAGGCTTTCTGCTGGCTGCACCATTAAAAATAACATCAGTCATGGCTTCGCCGCGAAGATTTTTCGCTGAGCTTTCGCCTAATACCCAACGAACGGCGTCAATAATATTCGATTTTCCACAACCGTTTGGCCCAACAATTGCGGTCATTTGTTGTTCAAAGGGGACTTTGGTGGGATCGACAAAGGATTTAAAACCTGCCAATTTTATATGCTTGAGTCGCATTAAATCGAAAAACCTAATCACAGTATCTATTGGTTAAAATTTTGTAACCTAATAGAATTAACATTAAACATCAGTAACTATCGACACTGTATCAGACATTGATGTATTTTGTAACATCACAATACTGTTCATATCATGCTAAGGATCCTATAATCGTGCTATGAATATCAATTAGTTAGGTTAATAAAACAACAATGAACAATAATAGCAAACCCCATTTAGCAAACGGTGGTGCCGGATATTTTATCAAAGGCTTTGAGTTGATCCGTACCCCTGGAATTCGTCGTTTCGTATTTATTCCATTGTCGGTAAATTTAGTGCTGTTTAGCTATGCTTTTTATTATATGTTTTTACAGCTAGAAAGTTACATGTTGACCCTAGAAGATTGGCTAGGAGAGTCGTTTTCATGGCTAAGTAATTTCATTTGGCCATTAGCAGTATTATTTATTTTAGTGGTGTTTTCATTTATCTTCAGTTCTGTCGCCAATTGGTTGGCTGCCCCCTTTAATGGTTTGCTCTCAGAAAAAGTAGAAGCCTTGTTAACAGATCAACCCTTACATGAAGGTAGTGCGTTTGATGTGGTAAAAGATATTCCTAGAACGTTAAGTCGCGAGATGAGTAAACTGGGTTATTACTTGCCACGTGCAGCGGGATTCTTTTTACTTTATTGGATTTTACCCGTTGTAGGTCAGATACTTTGGTTTCTATTTCTTGCTTGGATGATGGCAGTGCAATATAAAGATTATCCCTTTGATAACCATAAAATTAGCTTTACTAGAATGCGTCAAGCCTTGAAACAACGACAAGGATTAAGTTACAGTTTCGGTATAACCACCGCGGTTTTTTCAATGATCCCGTTAGTTAATTTAGTCGTGATGCCAGTCGCTATTTGTGGTGCTACGGCACTATGGGTTGATCATTACCGCAATGAATTTGTTGACCGTGCATAGCAAATCAAATAATAATCAGTATGTTAGCAACAAATAAACAGTTAGCATAAGCTTTACCCATAATTTGTTGCTTGTTTGATCGCACGTTTAAATAGTAACCATTGAACTAAGCGGACATTTTTACTAAAGTTTGACAGTAAAAACATCAACGTGCACACTCAATATATTGTTAGTTTGTTTATTTATATAATCCCAAAAACTTAAAAGGATCTGGTAATGCCTGCATTACGCTTTATACCAAAGAGTTTAACTTTATCTCGTACTTTTTTACTGCTTATGTTCAGCTGTAGTATCAACGCAGAAACCACTGATACAGATAAAAGTATGATGGCGAAGGTTAATATACCTGTTATTGAAGGCGCGCGCGTATTTGCTAAGTTTGATGAACAAACACCCGCGGTTATCAACTACTTCACCACTAACACCGAAGATAACGTGATAGATTTTTACAATAAAAGTTACGGTGAACCGATAGATCGCGAACGTAAACGTGGTCGTTTAACCTTAAATTATCAACAAGATTTACAGCAAATACGTGTGGTTATTTCACAACAAAATAAATTGCGCCAAGTGGATGTTATCGTCGATAAACGGCTAACAGCTCCATAGTATTAGCGCTTTTATCCGTTGGTTGCAGACATAAAAAAACATCGCTAATTGCGATGTTTTTTTATGTCTGAGTTTTATCAACAACGTTAATTAATAATATTGTTGAAGGCTCAACTTAAGTTTAAATAAACCTGACTAAGTTGAGCTAGGCTAACGCTTATTTTAATAAAATAGCGTCTACTGTACCCTGTGCTAACGGGTGATAACCTGGACGTGCTTTTTTATAAACCGCTTGTGCCCATGTTTTTCCTTTGGCAGATGTTGCAAGCTCTTTATACAAAGGCACAATGAGTTTACGACGCCCAATCGACTCTAAGTAAGTTGCCATTGCTGGGTAAACCGCGTCATAGCCAGAGCGTAATGAAAGCAAATACCATGCATGAGCAACTTCAGCATTGGTACTATTAGTTAGATTAAACTCTTTATCTAAGCTTTTCATACGTTCGTTAGAAATGTTTAATGGCAAATTATTAATAAAGTGAAGCCATTCATGCAATGTCCATTTTTTTGTTGGTATTTGCGCTAGCTTAAGTTGGTCGCTAGTCCATTTCGAAATAATATTATCAATTTTAACAAAAGCATTTGAGCGAGGTTTTGGCGTGTAAGCCGGTAAACCCTGCTCATAAATCCACTCGTTAAGCTCTACATCGCTAACAACATTAGGGAATTTATGTGTTAAATTAGCTTTTAAATAAGTAACAAAGTTCTTGGTACCTAAGCTTTGAAATGCATGGTCGTCGAAGTATTGCATGATAAAAGTATCAAATTTATCTCTGCCAAATTTCTGTTCTAAATACACTAAAAATAATTGCCCTTTAGTATAAGGTACACCCGAAAAAGCATCATCAGGGTCACGACCTTGAAGGTCGATATATAGTTGCGTATCACCTGGTGGTAACTCTGCAATTTCATAACTTAAGTTTTGTGCATCCAAAGCGCGTTCCATTAAGGCTCTATCAGCACCAAATACCGCTTCCATAATGCGGTTTTCTACATAACTGGTAAAACCTTCGTTTAACCATAAATCGCGCCAGCTTTCATTCGTGACTAAGTTACCAGACCAAGAATGAGCTAGTTCGTGAGCAATAAGGTTAACTAAACTTTTATCACCAGCAACAACCGTTGGGGTAATAAATGATAAACGAGGGTTTTCCATGCCACCAAAAGGAAAGCTTGGCGGTAATATTAATAAATCGTAACGTCCCCAACGATAAGCCCCAAATAGCTTTTCAGTTTCATCGATCATCAATTGAGTATCATCAAACTCTGCAACGGCTCTGTCTAAGATATATTGCTCAGCATAAATACCTGTTTGCTTGCTCATAGCTTTAAATTCTAAATCTCCCACCGCTATAGCAATTAAATAAGCTGGAATGGCTTGTGGCATAGAAAACGAATAATCGCCATCTCGCAATGTATCAGGTGCATTATCAGCACTCATTACAGCAAGTAAATCATCTGTGGTTGTTATGCGGGCATTGTATGTCATACGTACGCTTGGCGTATCTTGTATGGGTATCCATGAACGAGCATGGATAGCTTGGCTTTGACTAAACATAAAGGGCTTGTCTTTACCGGCCGTTTGCTCAGGTGATAACCACTGTAAGCCTGAAGCTTGAGGTAACGAGTTATAATACACTCTAAGTGTAGGCGTTTTAAAAGGTGTGTTTATGGTGAGTTTTGATCCCATAACATCATCACGCTTAGCCAGTGTGTAATTTAATTTTACCCACTGATTATTGGTATTTTTAGCCATAACACGATCAATTTCTAAATCACGTGTATCTAATATTACATTTACAACATCATCACTAAGCCAATCAAGGCTTAACTCAGCAAAACCTTTTAATGATTTTTTATCAAAATCGACATCTAGATCCAAATAAAGGTGACTAATTTTTACTTGATCATAATTTGCATAAGTTAATGCATCGCTAACTTGTGCACTGGCTGATTGAACCCATGATAGTTGCACAACGCAACACAATATGGCAACAAGACGAATAGAAAATTTCATAGAATGTATCCAAAACAAAAGAGGCCTGTAGATTACAGTGAATCTACAGGCCTCTTCAAGTGCTAATTATATCTATTGGGATAGTTGAGCCAACCTTTAAGGTTGTTCCATGCGAATAACAACTCGACGGTTTTTACTGCGGCCAATAACCGTTTCGTTAGAAGCTACATGACGTTTTTCGCCATAGCCATTGGCTTCAATTCTGCTCGCGTCAATTCCGCTACTTACAATAAGGTCACGAACTTTATTTGCACGACGTTCTGACATTTTAAGGTTAGTATTTCGGCCACCGTAACTATCTGAATAACCGTCAATTAATACTAGCTCAAGCTGAGAATCAAGCGTTAAATATTCAACGATCATATTCATACGTTTTTGCGAAGCTTTAGTTAGCTTGTCAGAGCCAAATTGGTAATTAAGCACCGTATAAGAAATATCATCAAAATTAAAATCGAGTAAGTTACTTACACAACTGACAAAAGCTTGATAGGCCTTTTGAAAACGAGCGGTTGATAAACCAACGGTAATTTTTTCACTCTCGCTATACCAATCATTATAATAAAATGTTGGGCTCATACCTTGGTCAAGTTCATTAAGCATATTCCAAGCAATTTTCTTCGGTAAACTTGGAGAAAACTGTTTATGTAGCTTCATATCTGCAAGCACTCTGCCGGCAACACCGGGTCGCCAATTGGGCGCTTCAGAGCGAACTTCAGCTAAAGAGTAACTGTCTGGCAGCCGCATCATTTCTAGTTCAAACTCCATATTCATTTTACGGCTTGCTGAACTATAAAATTTAGCTTTACCGTAACGAGGAATTTGATGTGACAGCGTACATTGCAGCCGAGAGTCATCGGTTAGCTGCCACGAGGAGCTTTCAATATCGGCACTATACTGCCTAATACCCGCATTGGTCTGGGAAATGAGTAGTGATAATG
>NZ_JACGWF010000054.1:0-28985 GCF_014077595.1 Colwellia sp. 6M3
ACTATAGATGTTATTATTGTGCGGTTATTTTGAATATTCTTAAATTTAATTATTTTCTAAATACCTTCTCAATAAATTTGTGTTATGTATCCTTAAAGGTTTTGCTGTGAAAAATAAGCTTCTGAATTTTACTTTAGTCATTTTGATTGTATTACAATCATTTGTAGCTATTGCAAATTCACAAGAAATTCATGAAATTGATATTCAGCATATCCAAATTGAACATTCTCATGAATCTGATCGCTTTGTAGCTGACAAAGAATTACCAACAGACAATGAACATAATGCTAAAGATTGTCATCATTGTGGTCATTGCCATGGATCTCATATTCAGTGGCTCGTTCAAGCTCAAACCTTTACTGAGCGTCCGAATCAAATAGGACATCAGTATGGGTATTTATTTCAATATTCAAGCCCTCTTCACGATAACCCAATAATCCCCCCTATAAGTTAACTCTAATTAGAATAGCTCAGTTTAGCTGAGCATCTTTATATTCGTGTCTACTACGATTTCACTGTCGTTGGTTAACACTATTTAAATAAATATGAGTTTAATTTATGAAAATATTTTTTCAAAAAAATATTGGCGCTGTGCTATGCGTCAGTATGTCTTTGGCTATTTTAATTAATATACAAAGCGTAAATGCACAAACAACATCGACATCTTGGTTATCGATGCAAATAAACAAACATCCCGATATTATTGCCGCCAAAGAAGAAATGAATGCTGTTTTTTCAAATGCTGAAGGAAATAAGCAACCACTTTATAATCCTGAACTAGAGACGGGTTATGAACGAGAAGGTAACGCTAATAATTATTCAATTGGTATTAATCAAACGATTGATTTATGGGATAAACGAGAAACGAAAGAGCAACAAGCTAACTTTAGCTTAACTCAAGCAAGCAAACACTTTGACTTTCTTGTTCAAGAAAAGACAGCGCAAGCTTTACAAGCGTTAGTTACTTGGCAAGCAGCTAAAAAACAAGCTGTTATTGCCCAAGAACAAGAAAAGCAGTTAGAAACCTTACTTGATATAGTTAAAGACCGTCAAAAAGCAGGTGATCTAGGGCAAGTAGATGCCGAACTTACTTTTTTAAGTTTATCCCAAATGTTGAATGTTACCGCAAAGGTACAAGTTCAATTAAAACAAGCAGAAGCCCAAACCAAAGAGCTATTGCGAGATTGGACGCCAGATAAAGAGGTTATACCTGCGCAAGGTTTAACTATCACTAATTATCAACTTTCACCTCAATGGCTTGAACAACATCCCTTAGTCTTAGCGGCAAAAGCACAGTGGCAAATAACTAGAAGTGATGCTCAACTAGCTTTGTTAGAAACTAAAGCTGACCCAACTATAGGTTTTAACGCAGGCAAAAATGATAGGGAAAATGTACTAGGCGTAACTTTTTCAATGCCTTTGAATATCCGTAACAATTATTCAGCACAAGCAAGAGCTGCGAATCAACAAGCAATAGCTGCTGAAGCAAATTTTCGCTCCGTTATGCGCAAACAGAGATTTGCTATCCAATCAAGCACTGACACCTTAATCACTTATCAAAAAAACTATCAACGATGGCAACAATTGATGGATGGAAGAGGAAAACGTAGTGGCAATTTACTGCAAAAGCAATGGCAAAGCGGTGATGTAAGTACTACCGAATATTTACTTGCATTGCAACAACGTGCTGAAGGTCTTAATGCGGGTATTGAATTACAAAGTCAATTTCAATTAAGCCAAATCGACTGGCTATTACAGGTAGGTCAAATTAAGGCCGCTACTTTGCAATTATCTCAGCTTTGAATATTAAAGGCACTCTCAAGAACCTATTAATAATCAATGAACCAATTTTGGAAAAAACATATGAATAAGCAAATTAAATTAATAACGCTGGCCGCACTTTTTTGTGGGATAACAACCATAACTACTGCGACATTTGCAAATGTTCAATCATCTGAAAAAACCGAAAAGCATGTTGAAGAAAAAGATGATGGACATGGACATGAAGCTAAAAATGAACACAAAGAAGAAAAAAACGACGGGCATGGACATGAAGGTAAAAATGAAAACGAAGAAGAAGGTGCAGGAGTTAAACTTTCAACGGAGCAATTAAATTTAGCAGAAATTAATATATCCGTACTAGAGCCTCAGGCGATGTCTTATAGTATTTATGCTCAAGGAGAGATAAAGGTTAATGATTATACCAGTTATTTAGTCTCGCCCAGAGTGGATTCCGTCATCCTAAAACGCCATGTTGCTTTAGGTGACCATGTTGAAATTAATCAGCCCTTGGTTACCTTGTTTAGTGAGTCAATGGCTGAGGCGCAAGCCAGCTATAGACTCGCTGATTCAGAGTGGAAACGAGTGCAAAAACTGGGTCGAAAAGCGGTAGGTGACAAACGTTTTATAGAAGCTCAGACCGATTTTGAGGCTGACTTAGGACGATTATATGCGTTTGGCTTATCTGCTGACGCTATTACCTCTTTGACTACCAACACTAAAAAACTTGGACAATACACCCTAAACGCAGAGACTTCTGGCGCTGTATTATCTGATAATTTCCGTCAAGGACAACGCATAGAATCCGGCGGTACTTTATTTGATCTGGCTGATGAGGATACGTTATGGGTTGAAGCACGTTTAGCTCCATCAATGGAATTGGACTTACCTGAAAATTCAAAGGCGCAAGTAAATGTAGGTAACAATACATACATAGCTACGGTCACTCAAAAAGCTCATACCATAGACCCAGTAACTCGCACACGCATTATACGTTTACAGGTTCAAAATGACGGTCATAAGCTTCATCCCGGTTTATTTGCTGATATCTATTTTGCCCTTGAAACAGACAAAAAAGTTCTGACTGTGCCTGAAGAAGCATTAATGCGTGGTAGTGATGGTGATTGGATGGTGTTTGTTGAAGAAAATGGCGAATTTAAAGGTGTCGAAGTTGAATTGGGACGACAACTGGGAAAATCACGTGAAATTAAGGGATTACCAGCAGGCACCAAAGTCGTCACAACTGGCGCTTTTTATGTCGCGGCAGAAATTGCCAAAGGCAGTTTCGATGCTCATAACCATTAATTGATAATTGGAGAACTAACACATGTTAAATCGTTTGATTGACTGGTCTGTCGCTAACCGATTATTGGTGATACTTGCCTTGGTTGCGTTAACGGCTGCGGCCATTTTTACTATTCCACGTTTGAATTTGGATGCATTTCCTGATGTTACAAACGTGCAAGTTGCCATAAATACTGAAGCACCTGGTTTAGCTTCGGAAGAAGTAGAACAACTCATTACCTTTCCTATCGAAGCGGTAATGTATGCCTTACCTGATGTTGAAGAAGTACGCTCTATTTCCAAAACAGGTTTGTCTGGTATTACGGTTGTCTTCAAGGAAGGCACTGATATTTATTTTGCTCGTCAATTGGTTTTTGAGCGATTGCAATCAGCAAAAGAATTAATACCTGAAGGTGTTGGAACACCTGAAATTGGTCCAAACACCTCTGGTTTGGGGCAGGTATATCAATATTTACTACTCGCTGATGAAGACTCTGGTTATGACAGTACGTCACTTCGAAGTCTAAATGATTGGGTGGTTAAATTATTATTAATGCCAGTAGACGGAGTAACTGATGTCTTAGCCTTTGGTGGAAATGTTAAACAATATCAAGTCAATGTTAATCCTTCTCGCTTGCTTGCTTACCAATTAACTCAACAAGATATTGCTAATGCATTGGATGATAATAATGACAATGCGGGTGGCTGGTATATGGATAGAGGCCAAGAGCAACTTATTATTAGAGGCGTTGGTTGGTTAAGTAGTGATGAAAAAGGTATTGAAGAACTAAAACAAATTCCTGTTAAAACAATTGAAGGTACTGTTGTTTATCTTGCTGATGTGGCAACTGTTGAGTTTGGAAGCGAAATTAGACAAGGCGCGGTCACGATGACAAAACGTGTCGGTGCTAACGGAAGCAAATTTCTAGGTGAAGTTGTATCGGGTATTGTTTTGAAACGTATGGGCGCAAATACTAAAGTTGCCATTGATGGCATAAAAGACAGAATACCGCTCATCCAACAAGCCCTACCAAAAGGAGTGACGTTTGAACCTATTTATGATCAAGCAGACCTCATTGAAAAAGCCGTCAGTACAGTTTCGCAGGCATTGATTTTGGCTTTTGTCTTTATTGTTATTGTGCTGGTGCTTTTCTTACTGAATATCCGCGCAGTTTTCCTGGTACTTATTTCTATCCCGCTTTCTGTTGGTATGGCATTAATGATTATGGCTTACAATGGCTTGTCTGCGAATTTAATGTCACTGGGTGGTTTAGCGGTCGCTATAGGGATGATGGTAGATGGTGCGGTGGTTATGATGGAAAATATTTTCAAACATCTCAGTCAGCCAGACCGTCGTCATGAAGGAACGCATGACAGTGAGAACCCTTTTGATGTCGAAAAAGATATCGATGTTAGTTTGCGTATACAAATTGCCGCTAGAGAAGTCGCTAAGCCTGTATTTTTTGCAGTAACCATTATTATGGTGGTTTTTGCGCCTTTGTTTAGCTTAGAAGGCGTTGAAGGCAAACTATTTCAACCCATGGCGATTAGTATTATGATTGCTATGGTGGCGTCTTTAGCGGTATCACTCATTGTTGTACCTGCGTTAGCCAGTTACCTGTTTCAACGAGGTTTTAAAGCACGAACTAGCCCTTTCGTTAGTGTGCTAGAAAAGCTTTACCGCAGTAGTTTAACAAAAGCGATGAACGCCAAAAAAGTAGTTCTTATCGGGTCTGGAGCCTTGCTTGTTGGTACGTTATTTTTAGTGCCAAATTTAGGCACTGAATTTGTGCCAGAGCTTGAAGAAGGCACTATTAATTTACGTGTAACCATGGCCCCTTCAACCAGTTTAGCGACTGCCCTTTCAGTTTCACCTAAATTGGAAAAAATATTACTTGAATTTCCTGAAGTTACTTCTGCTACCAGTCGTATTGGCCGAGCAGAAATTGGTGGCGATCCAGAGCCGGTCAGTAACATTGAAATCTATATTGGTCTCAAACCAGTTGTAGAGTGGACCAGTGCTAAAACACGCCATGAACTTCAAGGTTTGATGGAAGTAAAGCTTGAGCAATTCCCTGGCTTATTACTGAATTTCTCTCAACCGATAGCGACAAGAGTAGATGAATTACTTTCTGGTGTTAAAGCGCAGTTAGCAATAAAACTCTTTGGTGCAGATCTCGATATCCTTGCTGAGCAGGGCCAGGCTATAGTTAATGCTATTCAAGGTGTTGATGGTGCAAGGGATGTCGCTATGGAGCCAATAGCAGGTGAATCACAGTTAGTCGTTAGACCAAACCGTCGCCAATTGTCTCGATACGGTTTATCGGTTGGTGATGTGATGAGATTAGTGCGTAATGGTATTGGTGGCCACGAAGTAGGACAAGTCATTAATGGAAATGAGCGTTATGACATTTACCTGCGAATAGCCAAAGAGTTTAGAAATCAGCAACAAGCTATTGCTGATTTACGATTACAAGCCCCAACAGGTGCATGGGTGAGATTGGGTGATGTTGCCGATATTGCCATTGAATCAGGGCCACCTCAGGTACGCCGAGATGATGTCCAGCGACGCGTCGTTATTCAAGCCAATGTGCAAGGGCGAGACATGGGTAGTGTCGTAAAAGATATTCGAGAAGCGATTGCAAATGAGGTTGATTTACCTGCGGGATATTCAGTTGATATTGGCGGTCAGTTTGAAAATCAACAACGAGCACAGCAACGCCTCACCATTGTTGTTCCACTTTCTATTGGCATTATTGCTTTGTTATTATATTTTGCTTTTGCCAGTGTTGGTCAAGCCATGCTCATCCTCGTTAATTTACCTTTAGCTATGATTGGTGGGATTGTCGCCTTATATATTTCTGGTCAATACCTATCTGTACCTAGCTCGATTGGTTTTATTACCTTATTTGGTGTTGCGGTTCTTAATGGCGTGGTTATGGTTGAAGCGATTAATTTACGCATTCAAACAGGTACGGAAAGTATTGCCGAAGCCGTTTACGAAGGCGCTGTATCAAGACTTCGCCCTGTACTGATGACAGCGATTACTTCCGCCCTTGGTTTGATTCCTATTATCATGTCAAGCGGTGTAGGCTCTGAGATACAACGACCATTAGCCACGGTAATTGTTGGTGGTTTGGTTACAGCAACGTTCCTTACTTTATTTGTCCTTCCCGTACTTTATGGTTGGTTTTCTAAAGGTCGGATTGAAGAAATGAGAAGGTAGTTCTGCTTGGTTAAAGTAAATGTAACTGTTTGCTTTAACGCTATATCCCGTAGGTATTCACTACGGGATATCAATTTATAGGAGAAAGTAATGTCCGACAATTTACATCAACACTCAACTAGCCATGGACACAGTCATATTTCTAAAGATATGTCTTCAAGTCGTATTGGCTGGGCATTTATATTAAATGTTTGTTTTACTATTATCGAATTTATTGGCGGCTGGTTAACCAACAGCACCGCAATAATGGCGGATGCGGTTCACGATTTAGGAGATAGTTTATCCATCGGTCTCGCATGGGGATTAAATAAACTCAGCAAGAAAAGCCATGATGAAATGTTTAGTTACGGCTACCATCGTTTCTCTTTATTAGGCGCACTTATTAATGGTGTTGTCTTAATAGCAGGGTCGATTTGGGTATTAACCATTTCATTCCCTCGATTGTTATCGCCAGAGATGCCTGATGCTCAAGGCATGTTATGGTTAGCGATATTAGGGGTGATTGTTAATGGTTATGCAGCTTTCAAATTAAGTGACGGGAAAACATTAAACGAACGTGTACTTAATTGGCATTTACTGGAAGACGTTTTAGGTTGGGTAGCTGTGCTAATTGTCGCTATCGTCTTAATGTTTATCGAACTGCCAATACTTGATCCCATACTTTCAATCGGATTTACGTTATTTATTCTTTTTAATGTCTTAAAAAACCTCCGCACTGCAATACGTCTATTTTTGCAGGCAACACCAGAACAAGCCATGCAAGAAAAAATAAGAAATGAATTATCAACATTGACGTCTATTGAAGACATTCATCATTTTCATTTGTGGTCACTTGATGGTGAAAGGCATGTACTTACTGCTCATTTAGTAGTGAACCATTATTTTGATCAACAGGAATATATTGCGATAAAGCATGAAATATCAACACGACTAAGCCCGTTTCATCTTGAACATACAACGTTGGAATTTGAGTTCGTAGACGAAATATGTAGAGACTCAAAAAACGATTAGAAATACTTTCAAAGATGAAAAGACATTTTAACTAAACCTGTTACAGGCTCGTTGTTTTGAGAGAACATCTTCTCTTATTAGTGTGGAAGACTTTAGAGCTACTACAGTAGCATGCTACGGATTTATTTTATGTACGCTCAAATCTGACGGATGACTATGATGGTTAGCTATTACAGCAATCTTGTCCTTCTTGAATTGGTGGGCATTTAACAGTTCCATAAGAACAGAAAACGCAGCAATCACCTTTTAAAGGCTTTAATAATACTTTGCATGATTCACATTCATAGAACCACTGACAGGCATTGGTTGGCATTTTTTCTGTTTTACTATGACCACACTCAGGACAAGTTATTGTTGAGTTTAATTTTACACTTTGCATATTCGCTCCTTTATAGGTTTTACAATATCTAATACTGACATTACGACCATTAAACTTATGCCAAAGTAGAATAAATAGGTACTCCAACCATATTGCCAAAGAGGATATAGTGTTAGTAAAACAGCTATAGGACCAAGAATACTTAAAGCACCTCTTAAATAGTTTTTATTGCGATACCAATTATATATATTTACGAGTAACGCAAGGGTAGCGAAAATAGGTAGTAAAGTATTTACTGCAACGCCTTCAAAAGATGAAAGAAATCCCAAGCCAAGTGCTGATGCCAACGAGCCTAATGCAGGAAAACAGGCAGTACAACTAAGAGCTGCTATCCAAACCCCACCAGAGCCAACTTTATCGAGTAATTTGTTTATCATATAGAATCATTCCTAAGTAATTTATAATCACGATAAACTCCGTATATAGATACGGAGTCAACAATTACTTTAATGAGTCAATAATAGGGCAAGAGTATTGGTCTTGATTGGTTTTACATGAATTAGTCATTTTACTAATAACGCTCTCTAGACGCTGTAAATCAAATATTTTATTTCGAATTATATCTAATTTTTGCAAACCTAGACTTTCTACTTGGGCGCAGTTATTTTCCATAGACATTAATGAGGATATTTCTTTTAATGTAAAGCCAAGAGCTTTTGCTTTAGCGATAAACCTAAGCTTGTCTGCAATAGCACTACTATATAAACGATAACCATTTTCTGGCTTTATTGGTTGAGAAATAAGCCCTTTTTTTTCATAAAACCTTATGGTCTCAACATTTATATCTAACTCTTTGGCGAGCTTGCCAATTGTCTTCATACCTATAGTCACTTATAAATTTAAATGATTTTACAATCTGTGAAATGAAGTATATTAAACGATTGCTTATCGTTCAATTAAGTCATTATTGCTAATAACGGTGAGTGTCTGTTTTGAGCTAAAGCTGTGTGAAAACTCTCAGCTTACAATTTTTATGCAACGCTACGTAAATTCAAAGGTAGTTTGACACCAAACATACTACAGATTTAAATCTACAGAGCCTTTTTTCGTTGTTATTTCCGAATTACGCAAGTTCAAAATAGTTTTCACACAGTCTGAGCTTGAAGGAGACGCTAACTCGCGTGGGGGGCGAAAGCGCCTTAGATTTAATACTCTAAATTTATTTAAAGCTTACATGCATGATTCAATGTCCGCTTTGGGGATTTGAGATCTAATTCCGTGAAAAAATTTTCGGCACAATCTCAATTGTGAATGGATGTGAGTTTTTATATAAAAACGACAACTTTAGGGTCCCTGATCTGCCGTTTTAACTCAAAAGCTAACTTCCGCTTTTGGCTAAAAGCCGTCCTTTTGAGGTGTTTTTTTAACACCTAAATAAGGTCAGTAAGTGGCATTAGTGATTATTAAGAGTCAATTTCAAACATTATGCGTAGTCACAAATAATTATTGTGTATCCCATGAAACAAGCAACCAAAGAATGCAAACTTAATGTTAAGCTTTGTTTAGGTTACGGTTTTAGAGTGGTGTTTACAGGAGGTGGCCCCCTATCATTATTTACTTTTTAAAAGCTCTTTTAGATAGGTTTGCCGCTTACTGGCATTACTTTGATTTTTAATAGCGCTAAGCAGTTTATCTCTTGTTCCTACAATATGAATTTCAGATTCAGCTCTTGTAATGGCTGTATAGAGCCATGCTCTATCTAAGTTTCTACCAGCCGACAAAGCGATGATAACCTTTGGAAATTGCGAACCTTGTGCCTTGTGGAGCGTAATAGCATATCCTGCCTTTACAGACTGAAGTAATATTTGTGTCAATGGTACGAATTTGTCTTCTTCATTTTCGAAATCATCCATCTGCACTATACCAAGCTGTCCATCCGTTTGCTCAACGGAAATCAATTTACCCAACGAACCGTTCTGCACACCTGCGTCATAGTTATTTTGTGTAAACAAAACAGGATCATCTAGATAAAATCGATCAAAAAAGTGTTGCCCGTCAATCTCAAATGCTAGTTGTTTGCCGTCTGGGTTTAATACTTTTTGACATTCCTCATTAATTTTATCAACAAGGGCGTTAGTCGGAGCCACTATACGGCTGTCTGACGGTGCTTGTTTGTAAAGTTTTACGCATGCATCTACCACACCTTCAAATTCTGTTTCATGAAACGTTATGGAACCAGTTGTTAATTTACTGGGAACAATTCCTTGATTGATTAACTTTGAATATTCAGGAATGCCAGAGCTTGCGCCTTGGCGCTTCACAATATTTAATTCAGTGTTATTTATGATTCTTGATTGCACTATGTCAGCTAATATATTCCCTGCACCAATAGGAGGTAATTGATTAGGATCTCCAACAAATAATATTCTTACTTCGGGGTCTATATGTATGACCATTTTAAATATGGTCGGTAAATCAATCATAGAGCTTTCATCAATAACTAATAAAAATTTGTTATTACCAATATCATCAATGGGTTCTTCTTTTAAAAATTTGGCAATCGTTGAGCAGGGTCGTTGGATACTTTGTCGCATTCTCATTGCTGCCCGACCACTTAATGCTACAGCTTTGATATTATAGCCCATCTGTTCGTAAGCATTTAAAACAGTATTAAGGACTGTTGTTTTACCGGTACCCGCTCCACCAGTTATGCATGAGATAGCATAACTGACTGAAGTTATGACAGCTTCACGTTGTTGTTCTTCCAATTCAAAGGAATTTAATTGAAAAGCACTTGAACAAGCATCATTTTCTGATTCGTTGTATGTCTCACCTTTATTGTGTAATTTTAAGAAACGTTTTTCTACTACATTTTCCATAATGTAAGTGGGGGTAAATTGATATACTCCACTATCAGGGTAAATGATAAATGCTCGCCTATCATAAGCTCCCGCCAGTGCTTTACTTACCAACTCATTACAACGCAACATATCTTTTAATGGCTTAACTAATTGCTTGTTAATAGCTATCGTATGTCCATTAGACGTATGCTTCCTTAAGCATTGAGTAACAGCAGCAATCAATCGTCTAGGGTCACCGTCTTTAATTCCAAAATGTTTTTTGGCTATTCTATCGTTTTGATTAAAGGTCATTCCAAAAATGCTTAATGAATAAGGGTTTTCTGTAATCATAAGTGATGGATCAGGATCAAATTTAATCCCATCTTTTTCAATTAATGATCCGTCGGTGACTCCTTTGAATTTATAGATGCGTTTTTGAATTGGCACCGGTATTTCATATTCTGTGAAGAACTTTGAATACCTCAGATAGGAAAATTTTTCGTAGCCCGTAATTAAGCTTACTGCGGAAACATTACCTAAACCCTTTACAGTCAATAATTTTGATAAATTTTTATCCTCTAAAATTTGGTATATATCACCGCCAAACGTTTGCCATAGTTTTTCTGCTGTTGCTATCCCTATCCCTTCAAAATGAGGGGTATCTGCAATAAACGATTTAAACCCTACTGGATTATTGGAAAGAATTATCTCCGCAGTAACAACCACTACATGATGCTTTTTGATGAAGTAATTCCCGTCAAAACTTTGAGTTTCTTCATAACTAGCATCACCTATTATCGCCCATATTTCACCCTCACAAGGCTCTGGTGAAATAGTGTTAGGGGCTTTAATTGTGTAGTAATCTATTTTACTCAGAACCGTATGGTGTAACTTATGAACTGAAACCGCACTAAAGTTAATTGACGTGTCTCTTTTTTTATAATTATTAAACACCTTTGTAATGCGAACAACAAGATCAGCCTTATAGGACGTTTGCATTATCTTAACTCCTCCATATCCATAAAAACGTCACTTAATTCGCTAAAGCGTCCCAACTTCCCCTTTAGGGCTTTATTTTCTGCTTCAAGCTCTAGTATGCGCTGTTCTAGTTCGGGAACTCTGGACTGTTCCCTAGCGGCCTTCATTGATTCTTTTTGTATTGCTTTGGGTGTTCGTGATTCATCTTCACCTTTGGGTGTTAAAGGTGGCAGAATAAGCCGGTTTCTTAGATCATTTTCAAGCTCAGCAAGTTCCTTTGCTATCGTAGGATTTTGTCTGAGAGCAGATTTAGAGAAACCACATGCTTCTGCAATAACTTTTCGACTCAGTTTATTGTCATGAACCATCTGCACGTATTGCTGATCGGTCATATTTCCTTTCCAGTCATTCCATTTCTGGATGTTTTGATTTTTCCCAACAGAACTCATTGTTTTTTCTCTTTTAATTTTTCGATTAAAGTTTGGTCGACATATATTGTAAATTAGGTTCACACTAACATTGGCTGGACTTATGTCAAAAAACGTGAATAAGTCCATGAACAGGCTTACTAGGTTGATATAAGTTCACTTCTTAACTTTTAGAACAAGAGGCTTTTGATCTTTGAAAAGTTTCTCTTGTAGGGTTCTAACTTCTTCTTGTAGAGATTTGTTGGCATGCTTAATTTCAGCTATTTCTTTATGTAGTTCATTGATAGTTTTCTTTTGCTCAGCATTTACTCGAATTGAGTCTGCGTGTGAGACTAGCATGTCACTTTGAATTAGGTGTTCCATCTCAATTTGTGTTTTAGCTGTATGCTTACCTATGTATTCATCACGCTCAGCCCGAAGCATATCCTTGGTTTTTCTTGCTGTGGATACTCCCTTACCTTTTGCTTTAGCGTCAAGAAGTCGCTTTGCTAAGTCTTCATTTTTAAGTTTGATCCAACCGACAATGCCCTGGTGGTTCTTTAACGCAGAACGCGATTCAAGAAAGGGGGTGGCTTTAATGACCTGTGCGTTTGAAAGCGTGACCTCCCTAGTATGTTCGTAGTCCCTTCTTTTAATTTTATCCTTTGCCTTTTCATATAGGTCTACCACTACATCAAACATAATCATGGTCTTATCAGGGCTTTTGGCGTGAAGAACCCAATCAGGGTATTCTTTGATTTCAGCCTCTACTTCCTCAACCTTTGGTTGTTCTTTTTCAAATTGTTTAAAGAAATCACTCATCGCTCGCCACCAGTTCAGCCTCTAACTTTTCAATGTGTTGTACCATTTTCTTGGCTTCGGCCACAATAGGGAAAGAAGCAATGATTTCACAATCTGCGGTGTCTTGCCATCTCGCTTTATTTGTTAGCATATTGTGTTCGTGAGACTTATTATTAACGCAAAAATTAGTGCATATTTGACATTTACTTGAGGTCGCAGACCCCGCCATCACTATGTTGTCCTTAATACTGCATTGAGCTACCTTTATTTCGTCGTTTAGCACAATACAGGCTCCGTAGCTGTGGAACATCATGGTGTGTACGTTTTCGTTAATTTCCTCATGAAACTCTGCTAATTCCACTAGGGATAGCATTTTAATATCTCTATCACCTAAAAGTTTTTTAGCAAGCTTTCTTACTTTCTTGATTGATGGGCCAACCCACTTATCTTCCTGGTCGTTAATTAATATGCGCTTTACCACTTCACTTACAAAATCTCTTCTCACTTGTGCTGATTCCACTTCGTTTAGTTTGTTTAGAGAATAGGCTTGTGTATGAGGGTTGTTGTGACGCATTTCCTGCCTGATTGTAGCTTCAAGATTACCATCGAACTTACGCAAGCCGAATGCCATTTTCAGGTGACGTAAGTTATGAGGAATAATATCAGGGTAAGTCTCAGCAACAGATTTATGAGAGCGCGCTATAAACTTATGGTAATATGATTTTAGTCTTTTCCGTAAAGTGACTTTACTAAAGGCTCTCTTAATATTGCCAGGTATGTTTTTTTTTGTCCAATTACCTTTATATGTCGGAACAAAAAGCTTTAACCCTAGTGCTTCTTTATCAACCCATGATAGAGTGTTGATTAATTTAATTACTTCAACTCCAAGGGGTGATAAACCTCTTTTAGCAACAATGCCTCCGCCTGTCTTAATGATTTTAGATTTAAGTATTGCATCTACATCCCATTCTCCATTGACATCTAGATATTCAATAGCTTCCATCCAGTCAGATCCGACGCTATGACACTCACTAATACGCATCAATGTAACTGATAGCAGTATAGCTATGCATGCTCCGTGTATTTCTTCTACGCAATCATTTATTTGGCTAAATGACTTAAACGGAAAATCAGTGAGTTCAGGGTTAATAGCATGTATTTTTTTTACAAATTCCAGTCGTTTTTGGTGGGATTTATTATGAGCACTTTTAGGGTTAAACTTTATGAAACCAGAAATATTATCTTTGAATATTGATTTTTTGTGGGCTGTTCCGTTTATGATTGCTAAGGATATTTCTTTATCTTTGAAGGATGTGAAATAGCATTGCAGTAATTGACATTTTTCACTGCGTATCAGTTTAATAGCATCAGCTAGCATCAGTGTAGCGACCGGCATTGGTACCATGCCAAAACTTTCTCCTCTTTCCCACTGCGAGTATGTCAAGTCAAAGTTTTCAAGTATAGGTGTCATTACCCTCACTAAGATAACGTTGGGAATAGAGAGTTCAATTCCGTCCTGTTTGTGACGCATCGAATAGCTTGTTTTAAGTGCCTCCAGTAATAACCTCACTGTTCCATTGGACATTAATACTCCATCATCAATCGCCGTATCCTTAATACAAGAAGTTACATCTTTCATTGTCCAATTATTTAATAGTTTCTTGGGTCCTTCCTTCTTATTAAGTTGAGTAAGCAGTTTTTCAATTCCATTTTTATGCTTCCTCATTGTGCTGTGCGCATAGCTCAATGTGTTATACCCATCCTGATAAGGAAAGTCATGAAGTATCATTTTTTGAACCCAAATTAAATTTCGCTCATCAATACTGCTAAAGTGTAAGTTCATTAACTCGTCAGTTGACCTATCTTTTATTATCCATATTGGTTGGCCTAGCTGGTTTATTGCCCCAGTAGACTTTACTCTAGGAGTTGTTGATTGTGGCTCAACCAAGCCTTCAACAATGCCATTGTGTATATCTTCTTTTACTGCCATGTTAAAAGCCCCTAAAACAATGGTGGGTAAGGTATAGTATGCGTCTTAGCAAGTTCTTTGGCTTGCTCTTGCATTTCAATAGGGAAGCGTTCAAATAGCATTGACCATTGAGCGTGCTTAAATATATGTTCCCCTACCTGTTGTTTATCATGGTTCTCTTTGATTTGTTCAAGCTCAGACTCCATGTGATTAATGTAGCAGAGCATCATCCAAGCAGACTTCACATCCTTAATGATTATTATGCCGCCCTCGGGGTTTGATTTATCCATTATTCCGCCAAAAATAGTCACGCCATATTTTTTTGGGGTTGCTGCACATTCATTAATAAACCCAATCACATCGTCATTAGACATTCCTTTTGGGGCATGAAATTGTTTATCAACTTCATCGACGCTCAACAGGTGGTATGTGTCTACGATACTTACAGCTTCCTCATACATCTTGTTAGAGATTTGTATATTGGCTTTTATACCATTTTGGATGCGTTCTTTGGCTACACCGTTCTCTCTGTATGCATCGACCTGCTGTTCGCTGTGAGCGGTGCGTTTTGCGTTTTCTTTGTCAGTTATATCTTCGCTTTCTTCAAAGATGATTCTGCTTTGGCGTATAGCATCTGAACTCAAAGAGATCTCTTTTGGGGTATTACGATTATTCAAATGGCGTGTGTGACGAATTTTCAAAAAATTTGCGTGATTTATGATGAATTGAGTAAATAGCCATTGAAATGCCCCTTCACCATTGACTTCACTGTGAAACTTTAGTTCTTTCTCCGATTTTTTAAAAGCACTTTTAAATAAGCTATCCTTTGCAACTAAGAAGCTAAGATTTATAAGAGAGCCCCCAGTTAATCTTTCCCTACGCCCATAATAAAGCCATGCTTCTTGCTGCTTAGTTATATAAGGCTGTGCTTGCTTCATATCTTTATGCCAGTTTATGTATGTAGTAAAAAGGGGGTCTCCTTTTTTATATTCAATCGTTTTAAAATCTTGACCAGTTCTTCGTTTGGCTTTATCTTTCGAACGGCCCTTGTGATGAACGAATTTAATGGAATCTACCTGAATATCATCAGTGATAGCTTGTAATGTATTCCCTCGATTAAATTGCTTTAAATCATCTAATTTTAACCTGTATTTATTTGACGATTGAATGCTCTCAGAGGAAAGCAACCAAGACATGACAAGGTTTTCTGATTTTGTTGGTATAATCATTGATGCTAAGCTAAAGTTCGGTATCGGAGATGCTCTTAATTTTTTTCCGCAATAAAGCCTAATTGGAACCTTTATGCTTTCATGTTTATTTTTGGAAGGTGAAACTGTTGAATTGTATGATATTTGCTCTTCCAATCTTTTAATGATACTTGCACTAGAGCTCTCTTCTTCTGGTAAGCTTTTTACTAAGCGTATAAAATTCTGTGTCGAATGTCCTTCTGACTCAGCCCACATCAGTCTATTTTCAAGGTTTGAAGATATCTCGCCTCCAGACATTTTTTTAGCCTCAACTTTTGAAGGTAATAGAGCCTCGTAAACTTTAGCATACATAGCGCTCGCTTCGAGATAATCAGTTATAGGTGTTTTCGTCGCTCTCCCATACATTGAACTTAATGGGGCGCATTCTATAGACCAAGTACCATCTTCTATCCTGTCTTTTAAAACCTCATAAATAGTTCGCTCTTCATCCCACATTATTTTACGTAAGAAAAGTCGTTTTTGGCGCATGGTATTGAGGTACCACATAGCAAACCAGCGCAAGTTAGTTATAAGTTTAGAATCAGAATAAGGACACTTAATTTCTTCACCTGTTTCATAATTAATAGTAAAGAGTTGCGATAGTGCTGGCTTAGGCGTGACATCATCCTTTTTTATTTCAGGGTTATTTTGATCTGACACATAAGGGAGTAGCTTATTACCATTAGCAAAGTTGGGTTCTGCAGTTGTGATATTAAGTTGAGTTGCCCAAGTTACCACTATTAGAAGTTTATTCTGGTAGCCGTGAAGCGAATTACTTCCAGTGCCAGTATTCTCAGATAGATACAATAGAAATTGGTGTATTACATTGTGAGGTAAATCCCCCTCTGGCAAGGTTAATAATCTGGCCCAGGTTTCATTGTTATCTAAGCCTTCGTCATGGGTTGTTAGGTATAAAAAGAAACGATTAAGCAGGTCAATATAACCACTTTTTGTAGACTCGCTACGCCCGATAAACACGTCATAGTATAAGTACGCAATGATTGCTTGGCAAAAAAGTGAGTTTTTAAATGGTTCTGGGATTTCAAGCGTTTTATCGGTTAATTTACCTTCTTCAGTTTCTAGCAAATCAAGTTTAAAATGCACTTTGTCTTTGAGTTGTTCTAGATGAATGGTTTGCTCTGCGACATATTTAGAGAGATAACCAAGCCCCTCTTTTTCCATTGTAATCTCATCCCCTGTGGTTATTTCATTATCCATTTTGAGCCTATTTCTTTCTTTTTTTATTTTTATCGCGATTTTCATGGCGAACCATTCTCATCTCTTCCGCTTTGTCGTAGTC
The DNA here is from genome assembly GCF_014077595.1 of Colwellia sp. 6M3. Lineage (NCBI taxonomy): Bacteria > Pseudomonadati > Pseudomonadota > Gammaproteobacteria > Alteromonadales > Colwelliaceae > Colwellia > Colwellia sp. 6M3. The sequence continues at coordinate 17,162 of NZ_JACGWF010000054.1, forward strand.
GCCTTCCACAAGACAAGCTACTTCAATGTAGAGTTGAGTCGTACTGGAGTTAGCATGGCCAAGCCTGTCTTGGATAAGGCGCGAATTTATTCCATTTTTACGACAGAAAATGGCCATATTGGTAGCATATGAGTGTCGTAACTTTTGAAAACTTTTGTTATTTAGTTCATGGTGATTCAAATTATTTTTTGCATTCCGAAAAGTCGTCGTTCCATGTCTTGGGGAAAGCTTTCTTCCACTTCGGTGGCAAAACAAGTGCTCACTTTTTTTGTATATAGCTTTGTGTTTCTCTATAAAGTCGAAAACTTTAACCGCTAACTTAGGTTTTATGATTACATTTCTTGCCTTCCCCCCCTTCGACCCTTTCCCAATAATATTTCTCAAATCAATTTCATCACCAAATTTGTAGGTTAATCGGGCTTTTTTAAACCTTTCAATAGAAAAGTTATTCTTTCGCACTAGCTCCTCCGCCCTTACTCCTAACTCATACCCGACTCTTAGTGCTATTTCATCTCTCTCTTTTTCAAAGTCCCCATCGACTTTCAAATGCTTTATTAGTTCTTCAAACAAACCAGTAGGAATGTAGCATTGGTGGATTCTATCCGCATCATCAAGCTTCCCAAGTGTCCCTGAGATTTCTTTGTAATTAAATGATAGGCTCCTGTCTTCTCTAAATCCAAATTGAGCGGCTTTTTCAACCAGATCGATTAATACTGTTTCAACAGAATTCATGCGCGATATTGATGTAGGATTCCCGTCTTTCTCTTGAAAAGGTAGTTCTTTCATGTATAAGGCTTGCATAAAGCCTTGCGTCTCTTTTGTGGTTATAGTTTGAATAGTAGCTTGATACATCCTCATTGTTCCAAAGAACATTGCTATAATACTCGCATACTGCTCAATAGTGCTTAGCTCCCAGCTTCTTTTTCTGTCTGCTTCACACATTTTGGCAAACAAAATAGTGGGGGTTATATCTATTTCCCCATTTTTTTGGAAAAACGCCCAATAGGTTGAATCGATGCCGTGCTTTTTAATTACAAACTCTTTTTTAGTCAACACTTAACTTACCACTATGTAGCTTTGTAGATACAATAACACAAAGAAAAATATCTACAAATAATTCGTTCAATACACAGTGACGAAAAGTAGCCATAACGTCCTCCAGAGCCGTTGTCACTAATAGATCCCATTCTGGAGGTAATAAGTGCTATTTTTGCACCTTCATTCAAATGTGATTGTAAACTAGCAACAATTCTCAGCGGTGCGATAGCGTTAACTTCGAATTGTTCGCGAATCGTTGCTAAATTAAGCTCGGTTAAGCTCTCGTCTCTTAATATTCCTGCGTTGCACACTAATACGTCAATATCGACATGGCTTAATGCTAACACCATATTAGCGATACCAAGATCTGTGGCTACATCGATATCTTCGATAATATTTACCGCAAGTTTTTCTAACTCGACTGACGACTGTCGACACAAGGCAAAAACATTATCTCCTTGTGCTTTGAAATGCACACACATGGCCAGTCCTATACCTCGGTTTGCGCCGGTGATCACAATGTTTTTAATCATTTAAATACCCTTAGTGTTGAAAATTTAATAACTTACCTACTATTAAAACTAAAAAACCACTTCGTATGAAGTGGTTTTTACTATTTTATCAAGCTTATCTAGTTCGTGTTGAGCTTATTCGCCACACTTACCTTCTTTTGCGTCTTTGGCTTTACCTTCACCACATTTGCCTTCGCCACATTTACCTTTGGCTTTGTCTTTCATTTTGCTTTCGCCGCATTTGCCTTCACCGCATTTGCCTTTGGCTTTGGCTTTCATTTTACTTTCGCCACATTTGCCTTCACCGCATTTGCCTTTGGCTGCGTCTTTCATTTTACTTTCGCCACATTTGCCTTCACCACATTTGCCTTTAGCTGCGTCTTTGGCTTTGTCTTTCATTTTTCCTTCGCCACATTTGCCTTCGCCACATTTACCTTTTTCATCGTCAGCAGAGACAATAGTCATGACATCTTGTACTGCAAATGGATTTGTTTCAGCTTTTACTGGCATTGTTGCCGCAACAGTTAACGCAAATATGCTTAATAGAGCTGCAATTGAAGATTTTTTAATTAATTTCATACTGTATTCCTTTTATTTTATTATATTAATTTGACACTACATTTATAAGTATAGCTATTTACAAAGACCATACACCACGATAATAAATTTCAAGTCCTTTACATTTTTTTACATTAACTTTCAAAAATAACTTATCTCACTTTTTCATCAGACTATCTTTATCTCCATAAAATCACAAGCAATAAAAACGAACTTAGTTCCCTGTGCGTTTGCGTATTATCTAGGTTTAACTGTTAATAATAGTATTTTTTTAGGTCGCATTATTGTGCACTATTTGCCGAAAGTGTAATAAATTGTTAACCTATTGTTAACCTATTGTTAATGCAGGGTATGTGTTTACAGCACTAATAATAAAAACAGGGATTTTACAATGGGGAGATAAAATTCAGCAGGACATATATGAGGCTTACCAATGGGCTATTGCTGCTGGATTAGCGAGCAAAGATAATGCTTGTATTATGGGTGGTAGCTTTGGCGCCTACTCCGCATTACAAAGCGCGATAAAGTACCCTAAAACATACCGCTGCGCGATTGGTTATGCCGGTGTTTATGATTTAAACTTAATGTTCAATGAAGGTAATATTAAAAACCTTTATGAAGGCAAAGCATATTTAGAGGATACTTTAGGATACGATGAAACCATAAGAATGAAAATGTCTCCTGTATATCATGCTAATAACATTGAAATTCCGTTATTCATAGCTCATGGTAAAAAAGATGAACATGTGCCTTTCGCGCATTTCGCAAGACTTAGAGCAGCATTAGATGAGGCAAAAAAATCTTATACATGGCATAAATTTAGTCGTGAGAGTTATGGTTTTTTTGACCCTGATAACCATGCAGAATATATGAAAAACGTGTTGGACTTTTTAAATAAGAACATTTAGCAACACAGCTAACCCGTTATTGAAATAAAGTAAGAGGGGTATATGAGTACCCTTCTTATTTTTAATTGTTATTTTAGCCATAATTAAATTACTGACTTCTACATGAATGATACGGTTTAGTTTATACTGCCAAAATAGTAATTAACCGAAAATTAAAAGTTCGTTTTATACCTGATCAAATAATCGGTTTATTTATGTTTATGAGGGTAATCACCTCTACCTTCACTTTTACATACCCAGTTCAGAGAGTTACCTATCAATTACCTCAACCAACAAAACTGCTAACGTATGCTCCTCACAAAAAATTCACCTGTACAAAAAATAATCCTAGCACCTATGGAAGGTGTTGCTGATGAGTTAATGCGGCAATTATTAACATCTTTAAATAGTTATGACTTTTGTATCACTGAATTTGTTCGCGTGGTCGACTCATTAGTCCCTAAACATGTTTTTAGAAAAACCTGTCCTGAATTAGAGCATGGCTGTGTGACCCAAAGCGGCACCCCATTAAGAATGCAACTACTCGGCCAAGAACCCGATTGGATGGCGGAGAATGCCGTTAGAGCGCTTGCCATGGGATCGCATGGTATTGATGTAAACTTTGGCTGCCCTGCGAAAGCGGTAAATAAAAGCAAAGGGGGGGCTGTTTTACTGAACGAGCCTGAAAAAATTCATCAAATAATGACTAAAATGAGAGCTGCTATTGGCAGCAATGCTACGTTATCAGCAAAAATAAGACTTGGATTCACTGACGCCTCAAAGTTAGATGAAATTGTTAGTGCGGTGCAATCAGCCAATGTGAATCAATTAACTATTCATGCCCGTACCAAACAAGATGGCTATCGCCCTCCCGCTTATTGGCATTTTATTGCCGAGATAACAAAAAAATATAATATTGAAATCTTTGCTAATGGTGAAGTTTGGAATAAAAACGATGCGCAAAACTGCATCAGTCAAAGCCAAACTCCAAACCTGATGCTTGGCAGAGGTGCATTAGCTTTGCCAAACTTAGCAAATGTAATCAAATTTAATGAAACACCTATGGCTTGGTCAGAGCTTAGTCGCCTATTAAAGCGTTACAGTGAATTGGAGTTACAAGGAGATAAAAGCTTTTACTTTTCAAGTCGCTTAAAGCAATGGTTACGCTATTTAAAATTATATTACCCTCAAGCCGATAAGCTGTTTAATGCGATTAAGCTATTAAAAAATAAAGATGAGATTCTCTACCAAATAGAACAAGTGTCAGCGGTGCATACTTAATTTCCGCCAATTCCCTTATGAATATTAACCATAAATTTGAGAAAATTATTATTAGACTAACCAAGATTTTTACTAGGCAACAAGGTAATATAATTAGTCTTAAAGACAATTAATTATCCTTAAAAAAGAAGCAGCGAAAGTGAAAAACGGTTCAGAGTTAAGAGCACGATATAATGATGTCAATCGAGGTGTTTACTTTATTGGCACAACACCACCTAAAAGTGATACCCCTATAGATCAGGTTTCAACCATTGCGGATAAATTACTTGAGCGTGTCAGCGACATCGACTTTGACGGTTTAATTGTTTATGACATTCAAAATGAAGATTCGCGTACTTCCAAACCGCGCCCTTTTCCATTTAAGTCTACGCATGATCCTCGACTTTATTCTTCATTGTTACAACAAAAGTCAAACCGACCGGTTATTACCTATAAAAGTGTTGTGCAATCTAACGGTGATGACTTCAATCAATGGGCAAATGAGGCTTGGCACGAATATGGTATTCGTGACATTGTGCTTGTTGGTAGCCCTTCTCAACAAAATAACATTAGCTTACCTTTAGGAAAAGCTTATGAAACCTTAGTAGCTAATGAAAACGACTTTTTTATTGGTGGCATTACCATTGCCGAACGTCATGCAAATAAAGGTAATGAGCATGCTAAGTTGATTGAAAAACATCAGCAAGGCTGTAACTTTTTTATCTCTCAAGCTATTTATAATCCTCAGGCAACTATAGATATGTTGACGCGATATGCTATTGAGTGTCAGCAACAAGGCATAAAGCCACAGCGCATTATTTTAACTTTTTCACCTTGTGGCAGTATGAAAACTTTAGAATTTATAGAGTGGCTTGGTGTCAGTGTTCCTGAAGCGACTAGCTTACGCATATTAAATGCTGAACGTCCTTTATATGAATCGATTAGAATTTGTAGTAATACCCTAGTTCAAATACTTGATGCAGTATTACCATACAAAGTACCTTTAGGGCTAAACATTGAAAGTTTAACCAATCGTAAAGAGGAAATTGATGGTTCAATATTACTTTACAAATTATTACGCTCAACCATGGATAATTACTTAGCTAAAAAAGAATTAAGTGGCTTATTTACGAACTAATTGGCAACTTTACTTTATCTTGGTTAAAGCTTTAGATACAGTGATTAATCAAGTTAAGGTATTTTTTGTGTAGATACGTTATGCTTAATTTGATTTTTTATTCTGGTTTCAAAGGAGTTTAAAGTATGTCAGGTACTGCAATGGTTGTGGCTATAGTATTTATATCAGTCGGGTTTGGTGTCATGTTCGACATGTACAAGAAGCATTTAGAATTCAAAGAAAAAACATTAAACCATAACAGTCAAAGTAATGAACAAGCGATCGCAATGACAAAGCAAGTTCAAACACTTGAAGCACGTATGCGCGTACTAGAAAAAATTGTGACTGATGAAGGTTATGACCTTAAAAAAGAAATCAATAAACTGTAAAGCCACAACGTTCATTTTAATGTTGATAATCTCAATATGCCCATACTCTATAAATAAGCATTAATATGAAATTAATCATGAAAACTGAATTTGATAATCTACGAAAAAATCCACTTCATGATTACGAAAGCGATACCAACGGTGAAAAGCAGATAGTAAAAATATATCGTGATGAGCAACTTATTGCGAAAAAAATAACCTTAAAGAAATCAATTCGCTACTTTGCTATTACTGGCTACTTACAATTCCTTACCGCGCAAACAGAATAAAAACCTCTTAACTTGAATATACGATGAACAACGCTTTTGTGTACTCCAGACTTCAGTTATATAAATTAGCTTTCAAAGGGATCACTCAAAGACGCTAATGTTTTACCGTGAGGAATAGGTAATTTTGTTTCAGGGTCAACTTGAACAAAAACAATATCATCAGCTAAGCATATGGTTTTTTTAGTTATCTTATTACGCATCATGCATGTAATGGTAATAGAAGTTTTACCGACAGACTTTGTTGATAAGCCAAATTCAACTACATCACCTTGCTGAGCGGGTGATTCAAAGTTAATAGCACCTATATGCTTGGTAACTAAGCAGTTAGTCTCAAGTTGACAAATAGCATATATCGCAGCTTCTTCATCAATCCATGCCAGTGCTCTGCCCCCGAACAATGAATTGGCATAATTTAGATCATTAGGCAAAATTAGTCGACGTGATAAAAAACGCATAGGTATCCTTACTTAAACTGGAAAAACCGACACAGGTTGTGTCGGCAGATAAATTAAAACTTAGTTTACAGTGATTTAGAAGCAATAATATCTTGAACTAAGGCTAAGCCTGATTGCTTACATTCAGGTAGGTCAATATCGGTTGTAGATAAAGCATGAGTTCTATCACCCCATTTTACAACATGTGCGCTCCAAGTTAGACCACCACCGAAAGCAGGAAGTAATACATATGACTGCTTAGCAATAAAACCTTCTTCAATGGCTTCTACAAAAGCGACTAAGGTTGTTGCTGCCGACATGTTGCCATACTTATGAATATTGACAAATACTTTGTCTTTATCCATTTTCAAACGTTTTACAAGGGTATCAATGATACGTAAATTGGCTTGATGAGGTACAACACTTGCTATTTGGTCTGCAGTCAATTGCGCTTGCGCTAAGGCTTTATCACACGCTTGGGCCATACCTGCAACAGCTTTTTTAAAGATCTCTTGACCTAAAAATGCCCAGTTAGACTGGCCAAGCATACGCCCTTGGTTGGCATATTTCATACCCCAACCTTCTACTGACAATATGTCGCGCGACTCGCCGTAACAACCTAATGCTTGTGTAATTACACCAGTTTCTTCAGTCGTTTCTTCTAAATAAAGTGCGGCAGCGCCGTCACCAAATAATACCGCTACGTCACGGTTACTCCAGTCCATAATGGGTGAAATAGTTTCAGCGCCAATAACCAATGCAGATTTAACTACACCACTTTTAATCATAGCGGTTGCTACACTTAAGCTGTACATACCACCGGTACATGCTGTACCTACATCCATACAAGCGGCATTTTCGGCGCCTAATAAACGTTGTACATTAGAAGCAGCATTCGGACAGATTTGATCGAATGTGGTACTACCAAAAACGATTAACTCAACATCTTCAGCTTTTTTTCCAGCAGCAGCTAATGCACGAGCACAGGCAACATAGGCTAGCTCACTAACAGAAACATGAGAAATTCTTCGCTCTTTCATGCCTGTTCTAGAGGTGATCCAATCATCATCTGTTTCCAGAAAAGTTGCTAAATCATCATTACTAAGGATCGCGGGAGGTAAGCACTTGCCCCAACCGGTAATTGCTGCGTATGTCATAATAAACCTTATCTACTGTTGTTTTTACATTCATTACGTAAAGAACAATCTATTTTTATCCTAATATCATACTACAAAAACATTCTTGATTAGAGGGGTTTTTACCGTATTTACAAGCTACCTTTAGCATAAACGTGGCATAAGTTAAATTTTCGATATGATTAACTCATAGCTATTACGCCAATTTTTATAGTCAACCGGGATAGCAATAGGAATATTATCTTTAATTAAAACCAATGAAGGAAAACCTTGGATGGGTAACTGTCGCATTTCAGCAATATCTTTTTTTAATAAAGCATCGGTGTGTTGGCTGTTTATTTGCTCCAAGAAATCATCACCGTCTAAACCAATTTCAACAGCCAATGCTTGTAATGTGGTTATATCTGATGGATTTTGTGCCTGTAAATAATAAGCCTGTTGGATTGCCGAAAGCATAGCCTGTTCTTTGCCACTAGCACGTGCAACAATCGCAGCCCGACATGCAGGATATGTAGAGCGCCTTGGCTGACATTGTTGCCAAAAGTCGAAATTAAATTCTGTACCTAACTGCTCTGCGATATTTCGCCAAGTTTGCTGTAAGAGTGTTTGCATTTCAATTGGCATAGGCTCATTACTATCTGGCGCTAACCCTCCCAGTCTGTAAATTATATCAACATGCTGTGCGAGTGATTTTTGCAGTTTATGCCAGGTTGGTGCATAGCCCCAACACCAACTGCACATGGGATCGTAAATATATACTAAAGTGGAATTCATTGTTTACTCATTCAAATTTGTTGAAGCTTATACGTAAAGTAAGACTAAATTTATCTACATTGTAACAATACCGAGTAAAACTCAAGTTATGTAATGAGTGATTTTTTCCTGTATGCTAATTTACTATAAAGCATTAACCCATAAGGAAGGTGGCTACATGTTAGTAAAAATATGTAAAATATTGACAATAACGTCATTAATTTTAGCCTTTAATACCTCGGCAGTACAAATATCAGAATGCATGAGTGACGAATGTATTACTTACTTTAAATCTTTTAAAAAAGCTTCAAATCGCGGCCACAGTAATGCCATATACAATTTAGCAAAGTTTTATCATTACGGTTTTGGTACAGAAATAGACAAAGCCAGAGCATTAAAGTTTTATAAAAAAGCAGGTATTCATGGCGTTCGAGCGGCTGAATATAAAGCAGGTATGCTCTTACTAACAGAAGAGCAGCTTTATGACTTTGATGAAGGTATAAAGTGGTTAAAACGCGCCTCAAGAAAAGGACAGCCCAACGCCGCATTTTTATTAGGGCAAAGCTACCTTTCTAAACAACGTTATTCAGAAGCAGACATCTGGCTCACGATGGTTTATAAAACTCACCCGACCAAAATTGTACGTTGGATTAAAAAGTCTCAGCAAACCGAAGCATTCAATGCACATAACTTGCCTTCTCTGCATCAAGCACTTGCCGAGACTCCTATTGAGAACTTTGAAATACTCAAAGCCGCTTCTTCAAGCAATATTGAAGTAATCACAATAACCGGCAGACATAGAAATACAGCATTAGATGCAATGTTAGCAGGATTTAGAAAGCGTATTACATCAACAGGCACCAGACTGCCAAATATTACCTGCGACCAAAACGTAGCCTGCAATAAGAAAACCCTGAACGGTATGAAAGATAGTATATGGGTCAGTCAAAAGTAATGATTAGTGACAAATAAAAAAGCTTAAGTAATGAACTTAAGCTTTTAGAAAACATTGAGCTAACACAGAGTTAGCTTAAAACGGCATTTTCATCCCTGATAATTGGGCATTAACCATGATTAACCATCAAGAAAAAGCCTTTTATTATTATATATTTAACTTTTTTCATGTAATCATCATTAACCATAAACAATGAAATTTTATTCCCTCTGTATTCCACAAAACGTCAAAGAAATTACAAAGTAGAAAATATATTGTGTAGCTTACACTAAGAATTTATCCAATTATGTAAATGAAGTTTAGAAAATAACAAAGTCGTTTGCTCGTTTCTAGATGCATTCCCAGTAACGCTTAGTAAACTAAAAAATTATTTTAAATATATTTTTTATATTTATTTTCTAAATAATCTCAATCCTGCGATTAGCAATATAAGATAGCCAAAAGAACCACCACTGCTTTCTTTTTTAGATGGAGTAACAGCAGGGTCTGGCGTTGTATCAATGTTATTAACCGTTATTGTGCGTGTTTCACTTACCTCATCAATACCATCTGAAACAAATACTGTAACTGTTAATGTTGTTGTACCTGTAACGCTTGGAGCAGTAAATGTAACAGTGTCGCTATTATCACCAGTTAGTGTAACTGTTGCACCATCTACAGTCCAACGGTAGGTTAAAGCATCATTGTCAGCATCAGTTGCGGTAACTGTTAGTGTTACTGCTGTGCGTTCATCCACTGTTTGGTCTGCTGTAACATCTGTAATAACTGGTACAGTGTTAGGGATAACTACAACTGAGATAGAACTTGTTACTGTATTTACACCATCTGTAACTTCTAATTGTAAAGTAATTGTTTCTTGAGCATCAACACTTGGAGCAGTAAGGGTAACACTTAATGTATCAGCATTTGTTAAAGTAACATCTGTACCATCAAGTTGAGTCCAAGTATAAGTAAGAGCATCATTTTCAGCATCTACAGCCGTTGCTGTAATGGTTGTTTGTAATGTCTCTCTTACGGTAATAGTTTCTGCTAAGGTAACTACAGGAGCTTGATTAAGATTAACAACTTCTGCTGTACTAAGGTCTGAAAAATCAGTAACAAAGCTTAAAAACTCAACATTTGTTAGTGTATCTTCATCGTCCGTATCAGCAACCGAAGTAACTACAACTGTATAAGCATTAATAAAATCAATAGTATAATCAGATTTAGCACCTGCAAACATTACTGTATCTGTACCATCACCACCGTTAATATCGTTAGCAACCGAGTTAGCAACTAAAGTATCATCACCAGTACCACCCGTTGCATTCTCAATCACAGTATTAATATCAATAGACAAACTGTTATGACTACGGTTTAAATGTTCATGACCACCAGTAGGCGTATCCTCTGTACAAGTACCATCAGGATTCGTTGTAAAATCTCCCTCATAACTACCGTCATAACAATCGGTATACCAACTTACAAAATTAGGAGCAATCGAACTAAATTTACCACCTCGTAAGTCAATAACATTATCTCTTGCGCTATTTTCGACACTAATAGTATCTTCACCACCAGTATCAGCAATTACTTGATGAAAGTCATAATTATCATCATATTCATAAAGAGTGTTTTCTAATTTGTTATCTGTATTTACACCATAAAGACTTTGTAAAGCGATAATATCGTAAATTCTAAAATTTGAAGCGCTATATCCTTCTGAGCTTAAATTACCACTTTGATAAGACATTACTGTATTAAATTGATGATTATCTTCTTCGTCAAGAGGGAAAGGTGCTGAATTGCCACCAATTACATTAAATGGGTGAAACAAACCTAAAACATGACCAATTTCATGAGAAATAAACCATTTAGAACGAGAAACATCATGTTTGTAATCAACATCATAATGTTTGTAACGAACATAATTGTTTTCACGGTCTGGGTTTAAATAAGGTAAGTTATCAACATCACTTAAAGAAACAGCTTTATAACCAGTATCATCAGGAGTTTGTGGAGGTAAAGAGGCACCATTACCTACCGTAGGGGAAATTCTAAATACAAAATTAGTAATAGAAATATCGGTAGTTTCAATCAGTGTAATGTTAGTAAAACTCATAACATCATTAAGTATTTCAACAATTACATCTTTTTCATATTGATGAAAACTACGTTGAACATCATTTGGTGAAATATAACCAAGAGTATCACCTGCAAAAGCATAATAAACGGTAACAGGAGTCCCTAAAGGACTTGCGTTGTTCCAACGAGATAAGCCATAAGGAGCTAAAGCGTCAGTGATATATTGAGTTTCAACTTCATTACCAAAATAATGAACTTGTGTAAAATCTTGAACAACATCTGCTGTTGCCATTGTTGCAAATGCCGATGTTGCCATGAGAGATATACATAGTGCAGAACGCATAACTTTTTTATACATTTTAAATCCTTTAAGTGGAAAGTCCCTATCATTATTAGAGAGTTTCCAGTCCAATATAGACAGCAATGATAAACGTAAAATCAATAATAATCAT